>JADFPZ010000047.1 GCA_022562075.1 Candidatus Zixiibacteriota bacterium
GAGTTGGATTTGCAGCCGGACCATTAGAAGTAATCAAAGCTGCCGGAATTATTCAATCCAATACAACCACCAATGTCTGCTCTATTTCACAAAAAGCAGCCTTGGCCGCCATGCAGGAAGAGCCGGATTTCGTCAAAACACTTCTGCCCGAACTGATTTCAAAGCGCGAAACAGCGGTGGAACTGTTAAATTCAATCGACGGAATAGAATGTCCAGTTGCCGATGGAGCATTTTATCTGTTTCCTTCAGTCAAAAAGTTTCTTGGCAAAACTTATGATGGCACTAAAGTAGAAACTTCACAAGACATCGCCTCGTATCTATTAAGAGAGAATGGCTTAGCAGTAGTGCCGGGTGAGTCATTTGGCGCCCCCGGATTTATCAGATTAAATTTTTCAATCTGCCAGACAGACCTGCAAAAAGGTCTGAAACGATTAAAAGACGGCCTCGAACAACTGCAATAACCTTACGCAAATTAATTAGCAAGAAAGACAGAGAAAAATGCCAACCTACGAATATAAATGCCGTAAATGCCAGCATGAGTTTGAAGAATTTCAATCAATATCAGCGGAGCCAGTCAAAGTTTGCCCCTCATGCAAGGGGGAAGTTGAGCGAATTATAAGTGGCGGAGCAGGATTGATATTTAAGGGCAGCGGCTTTTATATAACGGACTACAAAAGAGCCGGCGAAAAGAGACCAACTGAGAAAAGCGAATCTAAAAGTGATTCAAAAAAAGAGTCAAAAGAAAGCTCTTCTTCCTCTACATCTACCACGCCCTCCAAAAAGTCTTCGGACGGTTCCTCATCAAAAAGCAAGACCGGAGACTGATTTTAGATAGTTGCTCTTAAGATATTAGATTCATACTTTATGTCAGTATGAGCAAATCTTCATTTTCAGATCTGGCCGCCTCGTTAAAAAACCGGGATTCACTTTTTACAAGTTTCGAAAACCGGCTGGAATACTTAAAAGACGCCACAGAAATGAAAGGCGAATCCGACGCTTTGGTAATGGCTGAATGCGAAGAAGATGTCGTCAATGTAGTCAAATATGCCGGCAGGCATAAGCTTTCAATCGTTCCCCGCGGGGCCGGTACCGGACTTTCGGGCGGCTGCGTTCCTGACCGAGGCTCTATAGTTCTTTCAACTGAACGAATGACACGTCTGGAAATAGACATATCAAAAAAAGTGGCAATTGTCGGCCCCGGTGTGATAACGGGAGATTTACAGCAGAAAGCCGGCGAATTCGGTCTGGCCTACCCGCCCGACCCGGCCAGCTATCTGGAATCAACACTTGGCGGCAATGTCGCCGAAGGCGCCGGAGGACTGCGCTGCAAAAGATTCGGCGTTACCAAAGACTACGTCCTGGGCATAAGAGGCGTAACTGCTGCCGCTGAAATTTTGGAAACCGGCTGCTATAATGACAATCGCGGCTTCGCCCTGTCGGATATCCTGATCGCCTCAGAAGGTACGCTGCTAATCATCACAGAAATCAGCCTGAGACTGATAGACAAGTTTGCAACCGGCGACACTTTTTTGGTGGCTTTTGATAGCCCCAAACAAGCCGCGCAGACAGTCAGCGATATTACAGTTTCCGGAATTATTCCTACAATCTTTGAGTTTCTCGATGGTGACGCCGCCAAATGCTCGAACCAGTATGAAAAAACCGAAGGCCTTGATGACGTTGCGGCCATACTTTTGATAGAAATCCCCCATGAATCGGACAGCAAACAAGCCGATTTAATTAAGGCAATCTGCGAAAAAAACGATTGCTCTTTTTTCCGGCATGAGTCTGATGTGGCCAAAGCAGAAAAACTCTGGAAAGTCCGCCGGAATCTCTCAAAAGCCGTAAAAGATATTGCCGTAATGAGAGTCTCAGAAGACGTAGTTGTGCCCATTTCAAAATTCCCCGAACTGATAGAGTATGTCACCGTACTAAATTCCGGTTCTTCTCTGCGAATTAATTCTTTTGGCCATGCCGGCGACGGCAACTTGCACGTTAATTTTATGGCAGACTCAGACGACCCCCAGACCCGGGAGCTTATTGAAGTTGAACTAAGAAAACTTCTCAGGAAAACCATAGAACTAGGCGGCACTTTGACCGGCGAGCACGGTATCGGTCTGGCAAAGAGAGATTATATCGGACTTGAGTTTGACAAATCCACTCTTGAGAGTATGAAATGGCTAAAACAAATCTTCGACCCCAGGGCTCTGCTTAATCCCGGCAAGATTTTTTCTTAAAAAAATACCTTCGCACTTTTTTTCCGCTCGCTTGACAGTCCCCCAAAGTCACTATAGCTTCATATTATAGATGATAGGCCGACAATTAGTACTGGGGTTTATTGGAAAGGGAATTCTTGATGACCGAAAAAGCGCTAACTGGAGGGGCGGCTTGAAATGGCACAGACACTCAAAGAAAAATTAGCATCGATAATACCGGGTCTTCGTGAAGAGCGGCAAGCTATACTGAAACAGCATGGCGATAAGAAGATATCCGATGTATCCATAGCCCAGGCTTTTGGCGGTATGCGCGGTATCAAAGGACAAATTTGTGATACCTCTGTCGTCAGTCCGGATGAGGGCTTAATAATTCGTGGTCAACCGGTTCTCAAATTAAAAGATAAACTTCCCGAAGAAATCTTCTGGCTGCTGGTAACAGGCTCCATGCCCTCGGCTGAGGAAGTTAAAGGCTTCCAGGATCAGTTGAGAGCAGCAGGCAAAGTCCCGACCTATATCTGGAAAGTAATCAAAGCTCTGCCCAAAAAATCCCATCCCATGGCAATGCTTGATACAGCCATCCTGGCTATGCAGCATGAATCTGTTTTCGCCAGAAAATATGCCGAGGGCATCAGCAAGGCTGATTATTGGGAAGCTATACTGGATGATTCGATTAAGATAATTGCCACTATCCATACGATTGCTGCCGGAATTTACCGGATTCGGTACAAGAAGGGCGCGCTGATTGAGCCGTCTAAGAAAAACGACTGGGCGGCAAACTACGCTAAGATGCTGGGACTGGCTCCCAAAAAAGGGCTGACCGCCAAAATGATGCGCCTCTATCTGGTGCTTCACTCTGACCACGAGGGCGGCAATGTTTCGGCAAACGCCTGTCATGTGGTTGGCTCGGCTTTGTCTGACCCGTTTTATGCCGTATCGGCCGGACTAAACGGACTGGCTGGTCCATTGCATGGACTGGCCAATCAGGAATGCCTGAAATGGGCGCTGGGCCTGATGGAAGAGTTCGGCGGCACACCGACCGAAGATCAAATTCGCCAGCATGCCTGGGATACTCTAAACAACGGCAAAGTTATTCCCGGTTACGGCCATGCTGTCTTGAGAGTCTCCGACCCCCGCTTTGTAGCCTTTCATGAATTCGGCCAGAACAATCTGCCCGATGACCCGGTATTTAAAACTATTGCCAGAGTTTTCAAAGTTGTACCCCAGGTCTTAAAAGAACACGGCAAAGCCAAAAGCCCCTGGCCAAATGTTGATGCCGGCTCCGGCTCGATTCTTTATCATTTTGGCTTAAAAGAATTCGAATATTATACGGTCTTATTTTCTGTCTCAAGGTCGCTGGGTATGCTGGCACAGCTAATCTTAAACAGAGCGCTGGGCTCGCCTATCACGCGGCCAAAATCAGTCAGCACTGAATGGGTTAAGAAACTGGTTGCTAAACAATAATTTCTTGCGAGTAGACTAAGATCTCGGCAGCATCACCACAAAATTAGCGCCGCCAAGCTGACTTTTTTCCAGTCTTACCTGCCCCCCCAGCTCGCGAACAATTCTATCTATAGTCGGTAGTCCCAGACCGGTCCCGGATTCTTTGGTAGTGAAAAAAGGACGGAAAATTTCGTTGGCAATATCTTCTTCAATCCCGGGGCCGCTGTCATCAAAAGAAATCATCAGGCCTGACTCAGTTCTGCCGGCAGTGATCATAATTTTGCCGGGCTTACCACCTAAAGCTTCTTTGGAATTATTGTAAAAATTTGTGACCAACTGCATCAGACTGCCCTTATCCGCAGTCAGTTTGAGACCGTCTTCAATTTGAAAAGTCAACTCTATGCCCAGTTGTGACGCCTCAACTTCCAGAACTTTTATTTCATTTAAAAAGTACTCTTTGATATCAATCTCTTCAGTCTGCTTTTGCTCTGTCTTGGCCATCGCCAAAAATTTGGTAATAATATTGTCCAGCCGTTTAGACTCAGATCTCATATTATTTGTAATACTCTGATATTCCTGCTCGTTGTTGCTCGGCCGAAATTCTGCGGCCAGACGCTGGGCCGCAATAGCAATAGCATTTAGCGGATTGCGAATTTCGTGAGCCACTCCGGCTGCCAGCTGACCCATTTCTGATAAGCGCTCGCGCCGGGCTGACTCTGTTTCAAACTCTTTTAGCTTGGTGATATCATAGAAAACAAGTATGGTTTCTCTCTCATCTTCTTCTGAACTGCCTAATCCGGACAGAGCAATTAAAAGAACTTTCTTCTGTCCATTTATTCTGACCGTTACTTCTGTCTCAGTCGACTTACCACTAAGAGCCTCAAGCTTGTCCAGATTCAGCCCAATTTTCCGGCTGATGTCATTCCAGTTTTTCCCAACAAGTCTCTGCATAGAAATTATGTTCTCAAAAGCAGCATTCGTCAATGTGATAGAGCCTTTTTGGTTAATCGCTGCCACACCGGTCTTCATCTGCTCAAAAATTCTATCCGTTACAGATTTAATCTTTTCATACTTCATTTCGCTTTCAGTCTTGATTGTGCGCGCTCTCAAAAATAGAAGCGTTGCCAAAACTAAGGCGGCCATGACCAGTGTAATAATCAGCAGTCTCAAGTTATAACCCTGTGAAATAGTCAGATATTTTTGAAGAGACAAGCCGACCCTTAGCAGACCGAATCTGAAATCCGGCGAAGAAAACGGCCGGACCAGTTCCAGCACCTGCTCGCTTTCGAATTCAATTTCACGATAAGATATGGTATCAGCCTCAAGAGCTTGACTCAAAAACGGATCGGATTCGATAGACAAAAGATTGACGGTGCGGCGAGATGAAAAGATTATACCTTCAGGGGCCTGGTAAATTATATACTCTACCCCTTTTTCTCTGGCCATTCCCTGCGCCAGATAGCCTATCTGTGTTTCCCTCAGAGCTTCGGCATAAAACGTGGCATCATCGACAATGACAATCACCCGGTGGAGACCGCTGGTTATTTCAAGATAGTAGTGTACCGGCGGCTCTGCGCCATCACCCTCGTCTAAGAGAAGCACAAAATTATTTTCAGGGCTTTGTATGAGCTGCCCGACTTCTTCATATATAAATTCCGGCAAGCCACTGTCGTACTGGTGTGCGGCAGCACCGTGGACTAATTCTGCCTGATTATCAAAAATGTAAATTCCTTCGATTTGCTGGTCAAGCGAAGCCTGCCTTAAAAAATCAGAACTCGGTCTGTCTATGGTTCTTAGTTTAAGTCCCCTTATCAGCTCTGCGAATCTCTGGCGAACATAATAATCTATTATCTGTTCAGATTTTATAGCGTTCTCGGCCGCCTGCGCCAGACCTTCGGTAAACGCCGCTCCCTGTGAAATGAGCAGATTAAGACTATCCCGCCGGCTCTGCTGTACGCCCATCCAGGTCACAAACAGAATTAAAAGCGCCAAACCAATCGTCACTACCGCGATTACATTCTGATTGAATTTATAATACGATGTTCTTTGCGGTGCCTTCACAGCAAAAAGATTGTCTGCTATTTTGGCAGGAGCAAGTAAAAGTTAAGATATGGTGACTTGTGGTGATAGTGAAACTTCAGTGGTATGACTACTCTCTTTTGATTTGCCCTGACTCAGCGGTAATTCGATATAAAATGTTGTTCCGTTGGTGAAGTCATAGCCGACAGATCCACCATGGGCGTCAACAATGCGGCGGCAGGTTATCAGTCCAATGCCGTGCCCCTTACGCTTTGTTGTGAATCTTTCCGTGAAAAGTTTTTCCCTTTTCTCTGCGGGAACGCCCGGGCCGTTATCATTTATTTCTATTCGAATCATGTGCTCACCTTTGGTGAAAGAACTCAAGGTCCTGATGCGGACTGTCTTTTCCGTTTTACAGTCATGCAGTGCATCGCAGGAGTTGGAGAAAAAATTCACCAGCAGCTGCTGTAGTTTGGCCGGGTCGGCATCGATAACCGGCAGTTCGGTCGATAATTCCGTGACTACGTTTATGCCATAGCATCTCTTTTGCGGTTTTAAAAATGCCAGTACGTTTTCTATAATCTGATTTACGTGTATTCTGACGAACTTCACTTCATCATGCTCGCTGTCGAGCAGTCCGGAAGTGTAGTTGTTAATTTTGTCGAGAGTTTTTTTCATCTGGGCGAGTTTCTGCTCAACCTTTTCCATGTTATTCTTCTTCAGGAACATGGGGATCAACTCAACATTCCCCATTAATACTGCCAGGTAGTTGTTGATGTCATGGGCAATGTCGCCGGCCATCTCGCCGCGAGTATAGTTTTTGTTTAACCGAATCATCATCTGCTGAAACGTCTTACTTTCCGTGATATCCCTGATTATAAACAGATTGGCCGACTCGGAGCTATCCGCCACTTTAATTGGTGCAATCTTGGCGAAAGCAGGAAACAGAGATTTGTCTTTTTTCCAGCATAGAACTTCGATGCCGCTGCCTGAGGATGATTCCGGGCTGCTGCCGGTTAACTCGTCTACTGACTGGGTGAATAGTTCCTGTATGCCATGCCCTATTATCTCCTGGTCATTTTCATATCCAAATGATTTAATCGCCTGATTATTAAAAATCATTATCTGACCGTCGGCGGAAGCAACTATCAAAGAATCAGGTGAGTTGTTGATCAGGGCTGAAAGAAATCTTTTAGAAGTTAGATTACTTCTATTTACTTCCGAAAGCCTGTCATGATAATGCGCAACTTCTTTGTTACTGTCATACAATTGAGCTGACATTTCATTAAATGCTTTAGCCAGCTGCCGGGTTTCCTGATCACCCTCGGCTTCGATCTGGTAATAAATGCCCCCTTCGGCAATTTTATCCATGCGGTTGACTATCTTACTCATAGGCTCCTTGAACCACTTGACTAACATATAAACCGTCAGGAGGGATATCAAAGTTGCTGCCAGGAAAGTCAATAATAACGCATATTTGACGCTTCCACGATTGGAAATTAAAAGCTCATGGTTGACTGCTACTCCGATTGTAGCAAGAGTGTTTTTACGCAGTTCAAACGGATAAAAATATCCCAGGTATTCGCTTTCAGTATACAGCGGACCGATTATACCGTCCTGATTGGTAAACTTAAACGGTTCCGGGGGCAGAAGAATGCTCTCTTCCTGTAAGTCTAGTTTAGAATGGTAGGAATGAACTTTTCGGTAGTTACCCTTACCATCCAAAATGAACAGGTCGGCATGTACTATCCATTTTTCTGCCAGGAGAATATCATCAGTCATTTCTCTTATTTTTTCAGAAACCGGCTGATCTTTAATACTGTAAGGCTGCAAGGCAACTACCGCAGCTATCATATTGGTAGTTCTGTTCAGGCTCTCAAGAACCATGGCTTTTTGCCCTGCGAAATTTATCTCTTCTGCCGGGCTGAAGAGGATTATTACCAAAGCTGCAAAGACAAAAATAATCTGCAGAAAAATTACGTTTGTCAGACGCAACAGCAGGCTGGGTCTTAGGAGTTTTTTAATTATAGACATATCTAATCTTTCTCACCGTCTAAGTAATTATCGTCAGACTGGCAGAAGAGTTTATTAGCTAAAATTGAACAATAAAAAAGGGAGTGGTGGAGGGGGGATGCCCGACTCTAACGTCAGGCGGCTGGAGGTCCAGCGCACACCACTCCCATATCTATAGAAAAGCTCGAAATGAGAGAATAATCGAAATGACTGTCATACACCATTGCCATTCGAAAAAGGTTAGTATCGCCATCAGGAATATAACAAGCAGCCACTAATTTGGCAAGGAGAAAGAGGGGGCCGAGGCAGTTTTTGCGACTAACAAGGAAAATACAAGTCAATGACTAAATAGAATTTACGGGTAAGATTAAACCCTTTGGGCTAACTTGTCTTCAAGTTCCTCCATATACTTCTCAGCAGCCACAGCAGCCGTGGTTCCGTCGCCGACAGCATTTGTTACCTGTCTGACCAGCTGGGAGCGGACATCGCCACAGGCATAAATTCCTTTTATGTTTGTTTCCATATGGTCATTTGTCAGAATGTAGCCGTTTTCATCAGTCTCAATCTGCCCTTTTAGGATGCCTGTGTTGGGATGAAATCCTACATATATGAAAATTGCCCCTACCTCAAGATCAGAATTTTCACCAGTCTTGATATTTTTTAAGCTGAGGCTTGTGACAGACTTGTCATCGCCGTTTATCGATTTCACTACCGTGTCCCAGATAAATTCTATTTTAGAATTATCGAAAGCTCTCTTCTGAATAATCTTTTGTGCTCTAAGCTGGTCACGTCTGTGAATAATGAAAACCTTTGAGCCGTATTTGGTCAAAAAAGTGCCCTCTTCGACAGCAGCATCCCCTCCGCCAACTACAGCAATTACTTTGTCTTTGAAAAAGGCACCGTCACAGATTGCACAGTATGAGACACCTTTGCCGCTATACTCTTCTTCACCAGAAACATCAAGTTTTACAGGTGTTCCGCCGGTAGACAGGATAACTACTTTCCCCCGATAGATATTCCCTGATTCGCAGCGAACCAGACGTTCATCTCCTTCGCAATAAATATCTGCTACTTCTTCTCTTTCAATTTCAAGTCCGAATTTTACGGCATGGTCTGTAAATTTTTTGGCCAGCTCGGGACCCAAAATATGCTCAAAACCGGGGTAGTCTTCTACGTCGCCTGTCAAAGCAATTTGACCTCCGGTCAAGAATTTTTCCAGACAGACGGTTTTACGCATGGCTCTGGCTGCATACATTCCGGCACATAATCCGCCCGGTCCCCCGCCGACAATAATGACATCATAATTTTTTTCAGACATTGATTTAATTCTCCAAAACTTTCTTTAGTCCTTCATCGAATCCGACAGGTTCAATTTCAAACAATCTTTTCATTTTACTCAAATCGCAAACAGATCCTTTTTCCAGCATTATCAGCTGGTCAGTTGTCAAAGGCGCCGGTTTGAGAATTTTCTCAAGCAAAACCGCAACAGGTTTTATAACCGCCATCGGTATGAATAAGTTCATTCGTTTTTTCTTGAGCGCTTTCTTTATTGAATTAATAATTTCGACATATTCCAGAGGTTCTGCTCCGCCAATCTCAATTGTCTCTCCCTGGCACTCTTTGTTAGTAAGTGACTTTGCCATAGCTTCAACCAAATCTCCAATGTAGACTGGCTGAAGTCTATACTTACCATCACCAAAAATCGGAACAAACGGCGAAAGTTTTATGATTTTTGACATCATCGTAAGAAACCCATCGCTTCGTCCGTAAATAATAGAGGGACGAAAAATCGTCCAGTTGAGACCGGAATTTTTTACGGATTGCTCTGCCGCCCATTTTGTCTTGAAGTATTTTGACTCGGCATCTTCGGAAGTGCCCAGTGCTGATAAATAGATAATTGTCTCAATATTATTTTGCCGGCAGGCGGAAATAACATTTTTTGTACCCTGTTCGACAGTCGTCTTAAATGTATTTTTTCTGGTCTCGGCGATTATGCCGACCAGATGAAAAACGGCCTGACAGCCGCAGAACGCTTCCTGCAAATCATGAGCATTATGCACCGATGCTCTGGCGTATTTAACTCTGTCAGAAAATAAATTTGCTCCAGACCTGCGGTTAGCCACAATAGTAACTTCATGCGAGTCTTGAAGAAGCCTGTCTACCAGATTCCGGCCAACGAAGCCGGTGGCGCCGGTGACTGCCACTCTCACCAATCGACCCCTTTCTGAGCCATTATGCCTTGCTGGTAAGGATGTTTGATCTCTTTCATTTCTGTGACTAAGTCCGCTTTTTCAATTAGCCAGTCCGGAGCATCCCGGCCGGTTATGACCAGATGCTGTTTGGGCGGATTAGCTTTGAGAACAGATTCTATATCCTCCTGATTAACCAGACCCAGTTTATAAGCTACATTGAGTTCATCCAAAATAACGATATTGAATTTCTCTGATTTAATTTTTTCGATAGCAGCAGTTATGCCTTCTTTGGCGGCTTTGACATGCTCTTTGAAATCCTTATTGTCGTCGACAATCCCCACAAAGCCTTCCCCAACCGTCATAAGTTCAACATTCGGCTCAAGTTTCTTTATCCCTTTAAGTTCGCCGTATTTCCAGCTACCTTTGACAAACTGAATGATAGATACTTTCCAGTCATAGCCGACTGCCCTGACACACATCCCCAGGGCGGCGGTCGTCTTCCCTTTGCCGTTGCCGGTGTAGACAATCAAGAGACCTCGTTTTTCTTCTTTGGTCTTAGCTGTCATGTTTGATAACCGTTTTATTCATGCGCTTTTGAGTATGCACCAGTTTATGGATGAAGTCAATTGAGGACGGCGGGGAATTATCAATTGCGAAAACGACATGAATAGCTTGAGTTTGCTATATTAGAGAAAGACTGGTTAGTCAAAGAACATCATCAGGCAAGCCGAATCGATTAATTATACCCTTGATGTATCTCTTGTCTATTTCGTCACCCTTACCGTGACATACCAAAGGAAATGATTTTGCCTGCCCATTAATATCGGGATGGTAGAACATACGGTGGCTCCCCTTTCCCTGCTTTACCTTTACCTCAAAGCGTGGATCAAACTTTTTTAATGCTTTTACTAATTCGTGGAATTTATAGGGTTTAACACGGGACAAAAGATGGCTCTTCCTTGCGTGAAATTGAAGGAAGCGGGAAATTTGCTATTCTATGGTTTTTATCTAATTTCCGTTTCTTGCTCGTAAAATGCTGTAAGTAATTTGCTAATAACAATTCGTAGAGTTGAAAAATCCTTGGTGGGGCAGGGTGATATATCAAGGTTGGCTGCTCCATAAAAATTGCAAAATCAATCTGCATTTCTATTAGCTCTTTAAGATTCTCAGACGCCTTCTTGAACGACTTGCCATAACCGACTAAATCCATTTCGAGGCAATGAGCAGCCCAGACGCCATCGTCTTCTTGATATCCTACTACCTTTAAAGTTAACACATCCAAACCTTGAAAAATGTTCTCAACTTTAGATTTATTTCTACTCTTTTGTTTCATCGACTTAGAAACTCCCCTACTTTAGGAAAAGTTCTCTTATTTTATACGAATTCAACCGTCAATTTGTTCTATGCAAAGGAAAGTATATCGGTTTGTGCCATATCACCCACTCATGAATATACACCATCATAAATATTCCGTCAAGACCAAAAACGACCTCTTATTATTTGAAGAGGTTTACAGCCTGATTTTTATGTGCTATTTTCAAGCCGGATAATCTAAAAAGACAGAAAGGAATTAAAGATGCCGGTAAAATCTGACCAGTGGATTATAGAAATGTCCAAAAACCATGAGATGATAAATCCCTTTGAAGAAACACAAATTCGGAATGGAATCAGTTACGGAGTTTCATCTTATGGGTATGACATAAGCCTGGCAGATGAATTCAAAATGTTTGAGCCAAATGGCGCCAGCGAGCTGGATCCCAAAGCAGATAATTCTGCTCTGTTCAAAGATATAAAAGCTGATTCAATATTAATAAGTCCCCAATCTTTTGTTCTGGCCAGAACCCGTGAATACTTCAAAATTCCGCGCAATATTATTACTATCTGCCTTGGAAAATCCACTTACGCCCGCTGTGGAGTAGTAGTCAATGTGACACCTTTTGAACCTGAATGGGAAGGCTTTGCAACTATTTCTCTGTCAAATACTTCGGGACTGCCAGTCAGAGTCTATGCCAACGAAGGAATCGCCCAGCTGCTATTTTTAGAAGCTGACCGGGAATGCCTCCGGTCCTATAGTGACAAAAAGGGTAAATATCAGGACCAAAAAGAAATCACGCTATCGAAAAACGAAGGCTAAGCCTTTTTCTTTCAATGATTTAACTTCCCCTCGCAATTAGGGCAGCAACTTAATTAGAGACTTTTTCTATACAGTTTTGGCTATAAGTTTGGGTCAATAGCCTTAACAATCAAGTATTTCCGCAATCTTTCCGATAATTGAGAAAAATCTGAATCTCAAATCAGGAGGCAAAGATGCGTCTTAAACTAATAGCCTTGGCCATAGCTGCAACGGCAATTCTGGCACAGCCAGTTGCGGCTCAATTCAGTGAGCAGGAAATCATAGACCGATATATGAAAAAATCTGTGAAGCAGCAGAAACAGAACAAAAAATTGTACTGGCTCTCCGGCAACTACGCCATGAATAGAATCAATAAAAACAATGATTACAATAATTTTGCCAATTACACCAGCGCTCAGTTTCCGACAACTGACATACTTTGGCTTAACAAAGCTAATTCATTTGGCCTGGAATTTGGCTGGATGTTTAACAAGAAATTTGCTCTGTCAATCGGCGGAGAATACTGGTTGAAACTGGGTCAAAACGAGTCCGGCAGTTTCACTTATAACCCTCCTATTGGAGCCAGCACAACAGTAACAGAGCTAATCTCTGAAATAAAAGTTTACGGCCTGACCTCGGCCGTGTATTTCTATCTGACCAATCCGCCTAGCTCAAGGAATCATCTTACAAATCTTGCTATCAAACTGGGCGCCGGAATCGGCTTCTATCAGGTCAGCTGGAATGTCTGGGATGAGTATGAAAATATCAACCTTTCGAGTTCTTTGCCGGCGGCCATAAATGCTACTTTCAAAGACAGTAATATCGGCCTAACGCTTAATGCCGGTGCCGAGTATCCTCTGAATTTTGGATCTATGTCGCTGGGAGTAGATGTAAATTACCTTTACTTGAACTTTAACAACGTAGCCTGGTATAATTCTCAAGATCAGGAAGTCGTAGCTACCTATGCCGGTGACACTAATAGCAGAGTAGATCTTGGCCTGTCAGGTGTTCGCGGCAGAATTGAACTAAAGAAGTTTTTCAACTGGTAGCACCGGCCGCTGTCGAGGTTGACATTCTGACCCGACCGGCTATCTTGCTGCCCTGATAAAACTGAAGAATGGAGTGTTCAGCTTGAGATTACACAGGATACCGCTTTGTCTAATGGCAGCAATACTTATGGCTATTGCTGCTTTTTCCTTTTCATTTGCAGCCGATAAGATGCCTGCTGAACTGGCCGGATCTATCGGTGAGCCCTCGGGCAAAATCGCTTTTTTAAGAGAGAAAAGTGTCTGGGTTCTGGACATAAAAACCGGCCGCCAGGAAGAAATATGCGATGTAAACAATGGCGATGGCCGCCTGGCCTGGTCGGCAGATAACAGAGAGATTCTATTCACTCGCTCCGGCACCATTGACTTGAAGGGGCCGGATAATATGGGCGGCATACATAAAGTCTATGACCTGTTTAAGGCCTTGCTTGATTCTGCTTACTCCAACAACCGATTTTTCTGGTTGAGAATTACTGATGATTTGGGTAGCCGCGACCCTGAGTGGAGCGCTGACGGCAAGAGAATCGTTTTCTGGAGAGATATGAATGCCAATTACGCCAATGCCTTTGAGCCGAATTACCAGATTTGCACTATGAATCCTGACGGCAGCGACATAGAACTTCTGCGCAAAGACTGGCAGGTTATGGCTGATGTCATGATGCAGCCTACCATGAACGCGCAGGGGGACGTTGCCTTTGTTGCATTCTATGAGCGCATGCCAAAGGGACTGGTAGTACTCAGGAGTAATGAGTATATGGTGCATCAAGATTCGATCCGCGCCAGGTCAGAAAGGCATCTTAAGAAAGTGGCACCATGCTGGTCGCCGGATGGAAGTTGGATTGCTTATGTCAATAACGACCAGGACAATCCGGGCATATTCATAACTAACCCGAACTTATCAGTAGAATATCTGGTTTTTGTCCCTCCGGTCGGGACCAGTCTCTATACCATCTCGCCTTCATTTTCTCCTGATTC
>JADFPZ010000048.1 GCA_022562075.1 Candidatus Zixiibacteriota bacterium
CACGAATTTTAAAGTAATGGTAGTGTTTGCCGACAGCGACGTAACAGTACGACCGGGGATGTCAGCAACAGTTGACATTACTACCAGCAGGCGTGAAGAGGCTGTCTCGGTTCCCTTTAGTGCGGTAGTCATGCGTTCATTTGATATGGATTCACTCATGGCGGCCAGAGAACAAAAGGGGTCGGCAGGCACAACGTTGGTTGACGAAGTTAACGCTGCTGAAAATGGTGATTTGGACAAAGGTAAGCCTGAGAAAAAGAAGGATGTTGATCGCAAGGATCTACGTGGCGTTTTTGTAATAAAAGATGGGAAGGCAGTGTTTGTGGAAATCAGAACGGGCATTGCGGATCAAAAATTTATTGAAATAACTTCCGGTTTGGAGCCGGGAGATTCTGTCGTGGCCGGTCCTTACAAGTCCTTAAGGAAAATCAAAGATGGTGACGCCCTTGAAGTGCAAAAAGATGAAGAGGATAAAGAATAAATGGCTCTTATAGAAACCAAAGACATCTGGAGAACTTATGATATGGGGCATGAAAAGGTTCATGCACTGCGCGGAGTCTCTATAGTAATTGAAAAGGGAGAATATGTAGCCATAATGGGACCTTCGGGTTCCGGCAAATCGACGCTGATGAATCTCATCGGCTGCCTGGATACTCCCTCAAAAGGGGAATACTATCTTAACAGCAAAGCTGTCAACACTCTTGATGACAATGAACTGGCTAATATAAGAAACCGCGAGATAGGATTTGTTTTCCAGACGTTCAATCTCCTGCCCAGAGCGACCTCGCTGCACAATGTAGAGCTGCCTCTGATATACAACGGAACTTCTACACAAGAGAGAATTGTCAAAGCAAAAGAAGCATTGGCAAAAGTTGATTTAGCAGACAGAATAACTCACAAACCGAACGAACTTTCCGGAGGGGAAAGGCAGAGAGTTGCTATTGCACGCGCGCTGGTTAATAACCCTTCCTTGATTCTGGCCGACGAACCGACCGGAAACCTTGACAGTAAAACCTCAGAAGAGATTATGAAACTGTTTGACAGGCTGCATTCGCAGGGAAATACAATAATTACTGTCACCCACGAACAAAGTGTGGCCAGCCATGCCCACCGGATTATATCACTATTTGACGGTGCAGTTGCCAGCGATAAGAGAATCAATTAGCCAAGCGGTAAACTTGAAATGATAGGATTTTCAATATTCGGCATAGCGGTAAACGCAATTAGGGCCAATAAACTAAGGTCTTCGCTGACACTTTTGGGGATAGTTTTTGGGATGGTTTCCATCATGACGATTATATCTGCACTTGAGGGTATGACAAATTCAATCAAAGCTGAGATTGGTCGTTTGGGGCCTTCAACATTTATGGTTGCCAAGATGATGATTACAACTTCTAGAGAGGACTATTTTAAGAAAATAAAGCGCAAGTCAATTGATCTGAAATCAGCAGATCTCATTACAAACGAATGCAATCTATGCGAGAAAGTTTCTCCCAGAACATTTGCACAGGCTCGGATAAAATATGGCTCCGAATATATTCGTGACGGCAGAATCATGGCGGGTACTTACAATTTGATAGATATTATTGATATAGAAGTTGCCCAGGGGAGATTCCACTCTATGGAAGACGATTTACACAGGAGTCAAGTTGTGCTGATTGGCGATGGGGTCAAAGAAAAACTGTTTTCCGGAATTGATCCGATCGGAAAAACTTTAAGAGTTGGCAGCAAGAAATATACGATCATAGGTATCGCCAAAAAATTAGGTCCTATGTTCGGGCAAGAACGTGACAATTTTGTGGTCATGCCTCTATCTACATACGGCGCCCATTTTGGCCAGACTCGCCGGGGACTGAATATTGTTATCAAAGCGCTTTCGGTTGAGAAGTTAGAAGACGCCATGGACGAAGTCCGGCTGCTTTTGAGGTCGCAAAGAGGCGTTGCCTATGACGAAGAAGATGATTTTGACATGATGACCGCTGACATTTTCCTGGAGCTTCTTAATTCTATTACCAGGGTATTCCGGATAGCATTGATAGGAGTTTCATCAATTTCCATAGTAGTCGGCGGCATTGTGGTCATGAACGTAATGATGGTGGCAGTTTCCGAAAGAACCCGCGAGATAGGAATCCGCAAAGCAATCGGCGCCAAGCGAAGGCATATACTGTTGCAGTTTCTGTTTGAGTCATTGATCCTCACCTCCAGCGGCGGACTGGTAGGCATGGTCATCGGACATCTGCTGGCAAAATTTCTGGTTGGAATGATAGACATGAATATTTCCCCATCGGCTCTGGCTATTATAGCCGGACTATCGATCTCTATGGGTACGGGACTGGTTTTCGGAATTTACCCGGCGCTTAAAGCAGCTAAACTTGACCCCATTAAGGCACTAAGTTTTGAATAGGTATTATTATGCTGTTATCTCCAGTTGAAATGAAAAATGCCGTGATGATGGCTCTTGGTTCACTAATGAGCAATAAGTTCCGCTCGTTTCTGACAATCCTTGGCGTCGTGGTAGGCGTTGGCTCGGTAATATCAATGTCGGCAGTAATTGACGGCCTTGACGCTGCCGCCAAAGATGAAGTAGACAAGATGGGTACTAATATCATAACAGTCAGAAAATTTGCCCCTGGTACTGACTGGGATAATCTTACTGATGAACAGCGCAAGCGTCCGGAAATGTCCGTAGGCGAAGCCGAAGCAATTTTAGCGAACTGTCCTACTATCGATGGTGTGGCCCCCAGGAATCACTTTTACGCACTTGGCGGCAACCAGGCAAAGTATAGAAACCGCGCTTATAAAAATCCGCTGGTTATGGGGACCTGGCCGGATTATCTGAAAGTCAGAGAAAAGAATATGGAGACAGGCAGGTTCTTTTCTGAAATAGATCTCCAATACAGGTTAATGGTTTGTGTCCTGGGTTCATCAGTCGCTGAGCTGTTATTTCCGAATCAAAATCCGATTGGTCGGGAAATCAGAGTTAATGGTGATAAGTTTCAGGTCATTGGAGTAATGGAGCATGTCAAGTCAAATTTTGGCGAGGATTCTGACAATACCTACGTAATAATGCCTCTGACTACATTTCAAAAGCTGATGCCCATGGATAAGGCTCTCACGCTGGAATGCCGGGCGCGAAGTTTCGAAGAGATTGACAAAGCCATAGAAGAAGTTACGGTAGCTTTGAGAGTATATCGCAAAGTTCCTTTCAACAAAGAAAATAATTTTGCGCTGTCGACTCAGGAGCAGTTTAAGGACGAGATAAATAATATTACCAATATTATCTACATGGGTATGGTGGTGATCACGTCAGTTGGTCTCATGGTCGGAGGCATCGGCGTCATGAATATAATGCTGGTCTCTGTCACCGAGCGCACCCGCGAAATAGGAGTTAGAAAAGCTATCGGGGCCAAGCGCTCGAATATCATAATGCAATTTCTGACCGAAGCCATGACGCTTTCCGGAACCGGCGGTATTATAGGTGTTTTAACAGGCTTAGCTTTGGGGATGGCATTTAATTTCTGGATGGGCTGGCCTCTCGCGGTTTCTCCTTTCTGGATAATTCTCGGATTTACAGTATCCGTCTCTGTTGGACTTGTATCAGGTATATATCCCGCCATTAAAGCCTCAAAACTCGACCCGATTGAATCTCTCCGCTACGAATAAATCAGCTTATTTGTTAGCCAGCTTTTTGTTGAACTGAACTTCGCTCGCTAATAGATTGGAACTGTAGCGCGTGAGTTTAGTTAAATTAAGTAGGCGTCATGTTTTTCAAGAAACACACATTTTTACCACTGGCTCTGTTAATTGCCTTAGTTCTGTTTTCTGCTGTCTTGGCCCAGGCGGATTATGGGTCATTATTTGAGGATAGAAGCCAGCGCGAAGTCAAAGTAGATTACGCAGCCTTTGCGATTGAAGACTCCAGGCAGATGCGTCTGGAAGTCTATTATCAAGTCCATAATAGTTCCCTGGCTTTTAAAGAAGAAGGAGATCTTTTTTCAGCCTCTTATGACATAAAAATAACAGTAATGGACACTCGTGGCCGCCGTCTTGCAGATGAAAAGAGAGAGAAAACTATTACAGTCGCTGATAAACGGGAAGCCCTCTCCGGTACCAGTTACCGTACCAGTCAAATAAACTTCATCCTGGATCCGGGCAAGTACGATGTCCGGTTTGTTCTTAATGACCACAACGCCAGGAAAAACAACATTAAGAAAAAGGAATTTCAGGCAAAACTTGAAAATGTTAACAAGGGAAACCCAAGACTTTCCAATATCCTGTTTGCTCAGGCAGTAGGACCACTCCAGGATAATTCGGATTTGTTCGCCAAAGGGGACAAGGTAGTAATACCCTCAGTATCGCATTATTACGGGGGCGGAGAAGACAAAGATAACAAACTTCTCTATTATCTCGAAATTTATCCGGGTTCCAAAGGCCTGGCTAAGGCAACGGTTCAGACGCTGATAAGAAAGAGAAAGGGGAAAATGGTCTACCGGGATACACTTACCTCTTTATTGGAGAAGCCTTTTGCGAGGCAGATAAGAGAGATTTCCGTAGCCGGCTTTGAGCCGGGAGAGTATGAAATTGAGATTGAGCTTAAAGGAGCCCGGGGCAAGAAGTACGATAAGAAAAAAGGTAAATTCCATATCAGATGGAACGAGGAATCGCTTCTTCAGCATAATTATGATGTCTTAGTCAGCCAGATATCTCTTATCGCATCACCCAAGGATGTGAAAGAACTAAAAAAGGCCAAATCCCTTGAAGAGAAAAAGGCAGCTTTGGATAGTTTTTGGAAATTAAAGGACCCGTTCCCTGAAACTTCAAGAAATGAATTTAGAGCTGAATTCTATCGCAGGGTCAGACTGGCTAATGCCAATTACGGTTTCCTGAGACGGCTGGGCTGGGAAACAGACCGGGGACGCGTTCTCATAAGATATGGAATTCCAGATCAGATAGAAGATTACCCCTTTGCGCTGGAGACTTATCCTTCACAGATCTGGCATTATTATCGAAAGGGAAGGTACCGAAAGTTTATCTTTGTCGATGACAGCCACGACGGCGACTACCGCCTGCAATTCCCTTATGACGGTATAGGAAGCGACCCTGGTTATTGACTAATTTAGAGGTCAGTCAGATATTTTCTTCTTGTGAGCAAATCCGTATTAATATTTCTGATACTTGTCTTGGTCTCAAGTACGTTCTATGTGAGCGGGCAGTCAATTTCTGACAAGGCCGGTTTGACCGTTTCAGCCGGGGCGGCTGTATTTAATAATCCTGCTTATGATTCAGTTGCAGTCGTAGAATTTCTTTTTTCAATCAGCCGCAATCAACTCGGATTTTTGCCAAGTAAAACAAACGAAGATTCAAATATTTACGCGGCGGTTTTAGCTCAGGTTGAGATTATCGGAACAGAGGGTTTTACGGTTGACTCTGCTAACACTTTTTTCATCGTTAGCGCCAGGGACAGCCTTGACGCCTCAGCCGATGATATCAAAGTTTTTGACAAACTATCTCTGGCAGTCAAACCGGGTGTTTATTCGGCGAGAGTAACCATTGTTGATGGTTCATCAGGGCGCCAGGGGAGCTATTTCCTGGATAAAATAATAGTGGAGCCTCCGGGCAGGAGTCTTGATATCGGCGGGCATTACTGGGCCTATGCTGCCACACAGCATTTCGACAGTTCCAAAATTAATACCAGGCTGATTAAAAGCGGCTACTATCTGCTGCCGAATCCTTTATCGATTTTCAGCAACAGAGACACTCTGATATTTCTCTATTCCGAAATCTACAACTTGATGTATTTTGAAAACAGCGCCTTTGAGTTGTCTTTGAAAGTCAAAGATAAGTTTGGGACTGTGACCAATTTGATACAATCCGAAAGACTCACCAAATCCGGCCGGACTGCAGCGATTGTAAAAGCTGTAAAAATCAAATCATGGCCGACCGGGCTTTATGAATTCAGCCTGAATATCAGGGATTCAAATCAGATTGATTCTGCAAATTTCTTGATGCGCATTATTTCAACGGAAGAAGTCCGGTTTGCTATAAAGAAAAGCTTTAGAAGTGAACGATTTGATAGCCTATCAATTACAGATAGAGTCAATCTTGTCACTTATGAGCTTAGCAGAAAACAACTTTCAACATTGCAACAGCTGACAGACCAGGGTAAAGAGGAATATCTGCGTCAATTCTGGGTTGAGCGTAAGTCGCAAGCGTCGGAATCTGAGCTGGAATCGCAAGCAGAGATCTTAAGCCGTTACATCTTTGTAAATGAGAGGTATTCTCTGCCCGGGCTGCCGAACTCCGGCTGGAAAACAGACCGCGGAAGAGTTTATATGCAATTCGGACAATGGGATGAACTTGATGACCACCAATCTTTGGGAAACTATGAGCCATTCCAGATATGGCACTATCATCGCTTAAATGGCAAACTATTTGTCTTTCAGGATAAAAGAGGGGACAAAGAATACAACCTGGTACATTCAAATGTAAGCGGTGAAAGATATGACCCTGCCTGGGATAATAGAATTAAGCAGGGTCTATTTGATTTTGATTAGAAAATTTATTTGCCGGCTGGCTTTGAAGATGCCCTGACCGTCTTTGCCAATTTTCTCTTGACGGGAATGGTAAATCTGCTCTGAACTTCGTCGCTTAACTCTATAGTAAACGATTTGTCAAAAGATTTTTTCAGTACTTCTTTACGCAGCTTAACCTTGGCTTTTCTTGTCTCGCCGGCTTTGATGCTTTTGGGAAGATCCACTTCAAAATAATCACTGGCATAGGAAATCAGTTTTATCTTCAGGTCCTCGTCGGAGACGTTTCTAATCTCAAAACTCATTTTATCAATAACCTTTGAACCTAATTGAGACAGGTCAATTTTGTATGGTCTCATTATCAGAGGATAGGTGGAATCTGGCCGGGTAACTACATTTACTGTAATTGATACGAATTTGTCAGGAGGTCCTTCGTTTGTCTGAATTTTTGGACGCTTAGTTATTTTGGTCCGGTATTTCTTTGAACTGAAAATGATCTCTAATTCTGTGCTGTCACCGACAGCAAGTACGTCCTTTAGCAAAGGAGCCTTGGTGCAGCCTCAGCCGGGAATTACTTTAAGAATCTTGAGAGTATCATCACCCGTTGAAACCAGCCAGAACTTGTGGCTGATAGTAGAGTTCTGAGGGACATAGCCAAAATTGAACTCTTTGACGGGTATAGTCAGCCTGGGCGCAGCCATTGCAAGAGATGCAAGCAGCAGCGTCAAAACTGCAATAAGAACAATTGCTCTAATATTATTCATATTCATAACTCCAATATATTACTTCGTCCGCCAGACTGTCAAATATTAGTTTATTTCCGAATTGGATCAATTTCCAGTATAATCAATAGTCCTTTTAACCGGTATTGTAAAACGGCTGCCAAAATCATCGTTGAGTCTGATTGTAAAGGACTTTTGAAAAACCTTTTCTATCGAGTCTTTTAAGAGCCGGATCTCTCCTGTTTTGGTTTCACCCGCCTTGATTTCGACTGGCAGGTCAATTTCAAAGTAGCCGTCGGGCACGGAAATAAGCTCAAGCTTTAAGTCTTCCTTTGATACGTTCTTGATAGAAAACTGTCTTTTATTTACCTGCTCGGTTTCGCTCTTCGGTAGAGATATCTTAAACGGCTCTATGATTACCGGGAAAGTAGAGTCGGTCTTTGCTAAAACATTAGCAATGATTTTGAGGCTTTTATTGGGCGTGTCCTCGTTGGTCTGGATTTTTGGACTTTTCTCAACCCTGTTTCTGAAGCTTTTAGTGCTGAATATGATTTCCACTACGGTGCTGTCGCCGGAGGCCAGCTTATTTTTTTTCAACGGGGCTCTGGTACAGCTGCAACCGGGGATTATCCGCTCGATTCTGAGAGTATCATCGCCCGTAGACAGCAGCCAGAATCTGTGAGATACCAGCGAGTGCTGAGGTACATAGCCAAAGTTGAAGACTGTTTCCGGAAGGGTTAACCTTGGCGACGGCCAGGCAACTGTGGCCGATATGCCAATAATTATGCAGGCTAAGACCGATATTTCGTATAATTTTTTCAAGCTGATTTTCTTTTCTCCAGTCACATAATTATACAATGCTAATCAGATTTGCTCCCATAGAATTTCCGGCGAATAGGGATAGTCAGATAATTTCCTTTTCCGTGCTTAAAATCTACTGTAAATGAGCTTTTGAACTCTTTTTCAACAAATTCAGGCAATAGTTTAGCATAGCCATAAGCTGAACCTCTGGCAGGTACAGTTTTCGGCAGGAAGATAATACATTCAGCCGGTAGTTCTGATACAATTTCCGGATAGAAAACCTGGTCGGTAGCATTGATAATTCTAAACTCGAGACTATCAATTGACATCTCGCGGATTCGGCTCATTTCAAATTTAAACGGCCAGATACTTCCTGAAAATGCAGAATCAAGAGATAACAGGACGTTTGCTTTAAGTGATATGCTCAAAGGTTTTTCTGAGCCATTGCTGTAGATTTTGGGGAATCTATTTATAGGGCCCGTGGCCTGTTCGGTATTCCAGGAAATTGTCAAGCGGGTAGAATCACCCGGAGCAATCTTATCGGATTCAAGCGAGCTGATAGCACAGCTGCAGCCGGTTTTGATATCTGAGATTTGGACTGTATCTGTTCCGGTCGATTTTAGCCAAAACCTATAGACGATAATTGAGTTTTGAGTTGTCAGTCCGAAATCGAATTCTTGGCCGCTGCTCTCCAATTTTGGCTGTGAAAAAGCGTTAGGGCAAAAAACCGAAATAGCAACTATAGTAAGTACAGGAAATTTTCTCATAGACTATTTATATTATCCAATCTGACAAAGGTTTCAGGTAATCCGCCAAGAATATAGCGGCAAGACGACAGAGTCAAGTTACCATCAATCTGAGGCTTTAACTAAAGGTCAAATATTTTGCCCGGGTTGAGAATATTATGGGGGTCAAACTGCTTCTTTATTTTTCTCATTAAGTCAACTGAGCCCCCATGCTCAAGTGTAAAAAGATGTTTATGTGCAAGTCCTATGCCGTGTTCGCCGGAAATAGAGCCGCCTAATTCTACGGCTTTTTTGATAATTAAATCATTAAGCTCTTTGGCCTGGCTCCATTGGCTCTGATTGTTTTTGTCTGCCAGCATCAGAGCGTGCAGCAGCCCCATGCCGACATGCCCAAAAGTATGCATCAAAATTCCGATCTTGTCAGCTTCGGCGTGGCAGAACTGAACCATTTCAGGCAGGCAGGAGATAGGGAAAGCTACATCGTTGCGTATTATCGTAAACCCGGGTTTTAAGTGCTTGATAGATTCGGTTACAAAATGCCTGACCTCCCAGGGGGATTGACTCGATGACAACTCCAATTTTTCACCCTCTTGCTCCCGGCAGATTGACTCAGCAGTTTCGAGATTCGACCGGTTTGAACTCTGGGAGCCATGGAATTCAAGAAACAGAGAAGGGACTTCCTCGAGGCCGTAACTTTTGAGTTGATTGAGAGCTGCCATAACTTTGCCATCAAGAAATTCTACTGCAGCTAAGTCCACGCCGTAGCGGCACATCTCTGAGACTGCTTTGGCAGCGCTGATTTCATCCTGGAATTTGAAAGCAGCCTGAAGTTTATGTTCAGGTAGTCCGGCTAACTTCAAGGTAATAGCTGAGATAACGCCAAGCGTTCCCTCTGAGCCCGCTATTAAATCTACAAGATTATAGCCGCTGGAGCGCTTGATTGCCCGGCTGCCGAGTTTAACTGTTTCTCCTGTTCCTGTGACAATTTCAAGCTCTAAAACATAATCTTTAGTGCCGCCATATTTGACCGAGAAAATACCGCTGGCGTTGGTTGAGACCATGCCGCCGATACTGGCCAGATTTCCAGAGCCACCGGGCGAAGGCGGAAAGAAGAGGCCGTCGGACTTCAATTTATTATTTAAGTCATCATAGATAAGCCCTGGCTGAACACATACTTGCAAATCCTCCGGCCAGTAGTTCAGAATCTTGGTCATGCGAGATAAATCAAGTACTATACTTTGCTCAGTGGGGATTGTAGAGCCCTCCAGGGCGCTGCCACCTCCTCGCGAGGTAATCGGCACTTTATGCTCGACACAGAGCTTTATGACCTTGCTGATATCGTCTGTGCTCAAAGCCCAGACAACAGCAACAGGCGTCACCGGGGGCAGGGTAGACTCGTCAATAGAGGCTACTCTCAACTGGTCAGGCTGGGTCGAGATTTGGTCTGGGGATAGAAATTCTGTCAGTTTATCTAAAAAGCTCATAGGTTACTCAGAATTATATTCATTGATTGGAAAAGATAAGAGATTGAGAGGCGCGTTCAAAGATAATGATGTTACTTTAGAAGTACCATTTTCTTCGACGAAACAAAATCTCCGGCGGTTATTCTGTAATAATAAACACCGCTGCCAACTGTCTGGCCCGAATTCGTGCTGCCGTCCCAGTAGATAGTATGAGAGCCGGCTGAAAAACGATCAGTAACGTTGTAAACTAACTGACCCAAAATATTGATAATTTCGAACTCTACTTCCGAGGCTCTGGGCAGGTCAAATTCTATGACAGTCTCAATATTAAACGGGTTGGGATAGTTCTGATGGAGAGCAAAAGCAGAAGGCAGAATATCGTCAGGTTCTTCGATAGATGTTACAACATCGTCTATCCGAAGCGTTATCTCTACACCTACATTAGTAGCAGCTTGAGCTTCAACTATTTCTCCTTCGCCGGTATAGTAGAACAGGTCGACATTCCCCGGTCCGTAGCTACGATAATAACTCCAAAATAGAATTCTGGTGTGACTACCGTCGTAGAAATGCCCCTTAAGAGAGCTGTCGATTGGATGATACGGCTCAATATCACCGCTCATTTTAATCCATATTGCATCAACAAAATAGTCTGTATGAAGACTGACAGTCTTGTTAGCCTTGTCGTTATTGACTATGCTTCCGTCCAGAGTAGAATCTATGGTTGAATCGGGGTCCAGTGCATTGAATATCATATTTGAAAGTTGGACCAAGTCTTCGAGTTTTAGAGTTTCGCCGTCTTTATTAATATCTGTGGCGGCTATCTGTTCACTTGGGTCGATCTCAAAAACGGATTCACCGATAATAAAATAATCTATAAATAGAGAGAGATCCGTAACATTCCAAACTCCATCCAAATTGATGTCTCCAATGACCGGTTCGGTATCGTCGCATTGGATGAATATCCCGCCGTTGTGGAAGTCGATTACTCTACTAAATTCAAAATTTCCAAGGCCGCTCGTACATGAATCTGTGACTCCGCCATAGGAGGGGAAATGGTCAGAAGGCGCATTCAGGATATCTCCTGAATAGACATCGTCGCTCAATGCCAAACTAAGGCTATGCTCTTCACCATCATTTTCAGAAAAGAAAGCAACTGCGTTATCAATACAGTCGTACCAAACGAATCGTACAGGAATCAGACTACATTTGTAGGTGAAGTCATTAGTTACCAGAAATCTAAGCGAGAAAAAACTTGCCGGTGTTTCCGGGCTTAGGCAGCTCGGGTGACCATGCGGATAGCCTATGTCTGGTATTCCAACCACTCTTATAATTCCTGTTGGGCAAGGAGAAGAGCCACAATTGGCAGAACTTCCTTGTCTCCAATCAAAGTATACCCAGCCGCAGCCACTATCCGGGTCAAAAAAATCAATTCCCGGGATAACATCAATAAAAGTAAGAGCCGCAGGGTCAAAGCTAAACAATAAATCAAATCCATACAAATCCCACGGAGCATTTCTAAGCGTCACCGGTACATCAACCATCGTACCCAGTGCAACGTTTTCTACTAATCCAATTTCAACTACAAAATTGCTGTCCGAAGATGATGAATTGGTTCCTGAAGAACTGCTGGACAGATTCTTAAATTGAGATTTGATAAAATTATAGAATTCGCTCTCTTCTTCGTCTGCAAATGCAGAAAGCGAGAACAAAGAGAATAGAACGATTAGAATAATTGCCTGTCTGATATAGAACTTCATTATTACCTCTGGCGTCTGCCCCCAATATAGCACTTAAGCTGGATTGGGCAACCTATTATATGGGCAGTTATTCAGGCTGAAATTTTTAATTGAGCATAACAGATTAAGCCGTAAATTGTCTGTCAAATTATGGCTAAGAAAAAAACAGACAAAGTCAGGCCGCAGGTCTTAAAAGGCTTTCGGGATTACCCGCCGCCGGAGCAGATTGCCCGCGAGAATATGTTAGGCAATGTCCGCTCGGCCGTAGAATTGATGGGTTTTTTGCCGCTTCAAACAGCTTCGCTGGAACTGGCTGAAACACTTCTGGGGCAGCATTATACCGAGGACAACCTCTCGGAGCTGTTCGGGTTTGTCGGGCCGGATGAAGTAAATATGGCTTTGCGCTATGAGTTCACTGTTTCGCTGGCAAGATATGTAGCCGCCAATCCGAATCTGGCTTTGCCCTTTCGGCGCTATCAGTATGGGAACGTCTGGCGGGTCGATAAACCGGGGCCGGGACGATATCGCGAGTTTATGCAGTTTGATATCGATATAGTCGGCACCAGCAATATTCTGGCCGATGCCGAAATAATTGCTGCGATGGTGGCCGTCTTTGACGGATTGGGCATCAACAACTACAAAGTAAAATATTCCAGCCGAAAAATCATGAACGGTTTGATTAAGTTTGCCGGTATCGACGATGGCAAAGCGGCCGATGTTATGCGCGTAGTCGACAAACTCGACAAGCAGGGGAAAGATGCCGTGATCGCAGAGCTTGGCGCGGGAAGAACTGACAGGTCGGGCGACAAAATAAAAGGCGTAGGACTAACCGATAGTCAAATAGCCGAGATAGAAAAGTTTCTCAATGCCACCAGTGGCTCTGGCAATACGCTCGAAATTGCCGAGAGTCTGCTTGGTTCTATCGAAGTTTCAGCCGCAGGCATAAGCGACATCAAAGCAATCGAATCACATCTTTCATCGATGAACATTGACAAAAGCAAAACAGAAATTGATCTGACAATTGTCCGTGGCCTCGCTTATTATACCGGACCGGTTTTTGAGACTGTGCTTTTGGATTTGCCGGAGTTCGGCTCGGTCTTTGCGGGCGGTCGTTACGACAATCTTGTCTCGCGCTTCACCGGACAAAAAATCCCCGGCACCGGTGCATCGATAGGTGTCGACCGGCTTTTGGCGGCGCTCTTGGAACTCAAAGCGCTGAAACTCGAACAGTCAATTTCAAAAGTTCTGGTAACCGTAATGGACCCGGAGCGTCTGCCGGATTATCTGAAAATGCTTTATCAAATTCGGGAAGCCGGCATTCCATCGGAAATTTATGTCGGTGACTCCAAAAATATCACCAAGCAAGTCAAGTACGCCGATAAAGTCGGCATTCCGTATGTAGTGATAGCTGGCTCTGACGAGTTTGCGTCAAATCAAGTTACTATCAAAAATCTCAAAGCGGGGCAGGAGAAATCCAAAGCCACTTCAGACCGCGAAGAGTGGCTTAAAGGCGAAGAGATTCAGGTGACGATCGCCGCAGATAAAATGGTGGAGTATTTGAAAGGGGAGTTGGGGTGATTAGTCATTGCGAGGAACACTTTTGGTCTAACCCAGGGGAATTATATTTCAGCTGGGTATTTCTGTCTCTTTTGGTAATAGAGTTCTAGTTTTTTCTTGAATGTCCAAAGATAATAAAGAGCTGCCAGAGCGATCAAATTGATACCGACGCCATATGTGTCTGAGGACGGGTTGATTGATATTAACGAAGCGCTTCCAAAATGCAAATTGAATGCCCCTTTTGAGTTGAACCAACCGATACTTAATACTATTCCTATTTGTAGATTATATCCCACATAAGCGAACGAAAACATCGGTATTTGAATCGCCTGTACAATTAGCGAATGGTTAAGCCCTTTTACTTTACCCTGCCAAAGCAAGTAACCTGAATATATTCCATAGAAAAAAGGTGCAACA
>JADFPZ010000260.1 GCA_022562075.1 Candidatus Zixiibacteriota bacterium
CTGTAGCTTCCCAGAGAATGTCGCTCAGTGGAAAGACTAAGTCGACAGATAAATCAGACGGTAAAGTCACATCATCAATAAGCATTATCGGACCCGGAGATAACGGTAAAGGATCATTGTCTTCCTCGACAGAAACAAATAGTTTTGTGAAGTTGAAGATGTTACCGTCTAATGTAAACAAGTTGGAGTCTGCTCTTAGAGAACCGTTCACTTCCAGAAATCTTTTATTGAAGTTATCGTAAGCAAATCGTCCTAAAGAAACTGTATCCTGAGAATTTGATACCCATAATTGATAATGCATACCGGGAAAATTAGCAGGCAGCAGTTGAGGATTAAGGGTAATCTCGCTTGTTGAAAAGGGCGCCAGGACATCTGCCGGCTGTGAACAACCCCAATAAACAGTATTAGCTGCAACAAGTGCTGCCAATATCAGCAGCCGTCTAATTCTATTCGACATTATAAATCTTCCTCCCTAATCACCGGGGGTCTATATGTACAAGTTCCTGTTCAAAATATAAGCACAAATGATAAGCTATAAGCTAAGCATGTGTCAAGCCCTTTACAGCCCATTTTTTGTGCAAGTCTAACTTAAACAGACGCTTTGAGAGTCTCAAATATCTAAAGAAAGTTTAAATTTTGGTCGATAAAGTGACAGAATCTCAAAAGTCAGGAGCCAACACTTTGTTAAAGCATTGCCCCAGATGTAAATCTGAGCAAATAATCACAGAAACGGGGAATTGCTCTGTATGCAGCACGACACTCGAGGACTTACCGGCAGGTAGCTCCCCTGAGCCAATGGATACGGGTCAACTTGATATTGTTGTAACAGAAGTTCCTGTAGATGATAGAGAATTTGTGGGCGGAGAAAAACCTGGTGTCGAGGACTCAAAAGATCAGCCTGGCCCCAGCCAGGAGACCCCTGATAATTCAGGGAAAATCAATAAATTAATGGACTACGATCCAATCGGCGTATCTGAACCAACCCTCCCCCCGGCAGCTGATTATTCCGACGAAACCAGTTCCAAAGAAGAAATTAAACCAGAACCTGTTCCTGAGTTTTCAAAATCAACCTCGGGTAAACCTAAAAAAGCTGCGGCCAAGGTCGATGGAAAACTTCAGAAACTCTCTGAAGAAGAATTAAAAAAAATTGAACATAATTTATACGGCAAAAATGTTCATCTGGCTGATAAAGAGAAAGCCGAAATCAGAAGTAAACTTAATAATCTAAATAGTCCCGAGGAGTCCCGGGAATCTGACCCAAATATTCCTGAATCTGACAAAAAGCCTCTTCTGGAAGGTCTCGGAGAGCTTCCCAAATCGTCTCGCAGCAAGGGCAAAGCGTATTTCTATATGAATTATATTCAGCTTATGGGCCGGCACCATCTGACCCGCCATGATGAATTAATTTTAAACGGCAGAGCTTATCATCTGCAACCCAAGAAACTCAATTCAGCCCTTCTATTTAGCAGTATAGCCGGTGCATTTTTGATAGTTCTCTTCATCGTCGGTTCGATGTTCTTGAGCGGTTCCGGAAGCGGCAATGGAACAGTCGCTGGAATGATATTAGACAAAAAAGGTAAGCCTTTCATTAGCGGCGCTCAGGTATTATTC
The DNA here is from genome assembly GCA_022562075.1 of Candidatus Zixiibacteriota bacterium. Taxonomy (GTDB): domain Bacteria; phylum Zixibacteria; class MSB-5A5; order GN15; family FEB-12; genus JACZWU01. Next base: position 1,612 of record JADFPZ010000260.1, read on the forward strand.
CCGGAACTAGGGCTCAAGATTGAGTCGAATGCCGAAGGTTATTTTAGTACCAGCGGCGTTCCTGAAGGTACGCACAAAATCGAGTATTACGTCAAGAAAAAGCTGACAGGTTCTGACTTTGCTACGGTAGTAAATGGCAAAATTTCGATGATTTCGCTTTCACCTAATATTAAAAGTTCAGCCAAAAAGAGCGGTAAGTATGCCAAGAAATCTTCTGCTAAATCAAGCAGCTCCAAAACCACCAAAAAAATAGTACAAGCAACGCCGACTTCGAAACAGCCTCCTGCTCCGAAAAAAAGCAGCACAACAAGCAAGGCCAGCCCTCGAAGAGGACCGGCTTCAATCATGCTTGTCGCAAACGTAGCTGGCGCCAGAATTAAGATAGATGGCAAAGTTCTGGGAGCCGGTAATCTGAAATACAGAAATATAGAACCCGGCAGCCACAAATATGAAATATCTGCTGATGGCTACGGAACAAGAAGCGGTACTGTTTTCTTAAGAGCAGGAGAAACACGAACCCTTTCAGTCTCGCTGCTGCCTCTGTCCAGCCAGGTTAAAGAAAAGACGTATAATGCTGAAGATTTTTTCCAGTCTGGACTTAAGGCTTTCAGAGCCGGAAAACATGCAGACGCAATTGCAGATTTCACAGAAGCGATAAATCTGGAGCCGAGTTATCCTCAGGCATATTTTAATAGAGCTACTACTAAACAGCAGCTTTATCTACAGGAAGAGGCTGTCGAAGATTATATCAGAGCAGCCGAAATTTACAGATTCAAAAAACGCTTTAGCAAAGCCATTACATCCTATAACAAGGCTCTGGAAATTGATAACAAATCAATACCCGCATACCTTGGCCGGGCTGAATTATACCTGGCCAAAGGGGAAGAAATCGCGGCATTGGCAGATTACGACAACGTTGTAAGAGTGGACAGAAGAAATTTTCAGGGATATTACGGTCTTGGCCAGGCTCGTTTTAATCAGGGACATTACAAACAAGCCATAGGTCATTTCAAGAATGCCAGATCGATAAATAAGAGTGACCCGTATGTTTATCAATATCTGATGCTTAGCTACATGGCGATTGATAAGTTTAAGGACGTAAAGAAGTCCTATGAGCGGTTCCAGGCAGTTGCCAGCGAAAAGCAAATGCGTGAAATGCTCCGTAACAAACGATATGCGGCTGCTATCAAAGCTGCCAAAACACAATAATAAAAGCTAATTCGGTTTAAACCCGCCCGGCATAGGCGGGTTTTTTTGTGCCTGCATCTATGCGAG
>JADFPZ010000049.1 GCA_022562075.1 Candidatus Zixiibacteriota bacterium
GATCAGAATCGGCTTATAGCTGTCATTTTCGGGCAGGAGCATAACTTTGCCGCCGCTTTTGTGCAGACGTTTAACAGTCAGTTCTCCGTTGACTACTGCTATGACCACTTTGCGGTGGGCAGCTTCGAGCGAGCGGTCGACAATCAGGATATCATCGGGGTAAATGCCGCAGCCGGTCATTGAGTCTCCGCGCACGCGCACAAAAAATGTAGCGGCCGGATGTTTCACCAGATGTTCGTTTAAGTCTAACTGTGTTTCGGCCTTGAGAAAATCATCGGCCGGCGAGGGAAACCCCGCCGCTACCTGCTGCTCAAACAAGGGAGCTCTGCCATTTTTAGCGCCCGGTACTGTCGCCACCGGTAATATAGTAACTTTATCCATCTCTCTTATTTCCGCCTTTCTATGGGATCAATACACGAAAAAAAGAGGGATGGGAATCACATTCGGAGGATTGTGAACAGTTTAATTTTCTTCGAATGTCGTTTCGGTGTCAATATCTTCAATTACCAGATTCACCGCACGGCCTATTGGTATGGTCTGGTGGCGGGTTCCCATAGGTATAAATAGAGAATCATGAACTTCGAGCGTAAAAGAGGTGTCATCTTCAAATTCTACCCGAATTGTCCCTTCCAGAACAATCAAAATTTCATCGGAATTGGAATGATAATGCCATCCAAAAGCTACATCATTTACTGCTATTTTCACATGATACTTATTATTGAGTGATGCTATTTGAACGTGTTTATGATGTTCTTTGATCTCACTGCTGATTTTATCCAATTGACTAAAACTAATATTCATAAGTAACCTCATTCTTCATTCAATCATCTTCAAGATTCTCGTATGCCTTCGGTTTAAATCCGGGCGTGCACAAACAAAGAAATATTAAATCCTTATCCCCGATGTTGGTTATTCGCTGAGGTATGCCGGGCGCGATGTTGACGACATCAAAAGGACCAACTTTGGTCGCCGGATTACCCCCAACTTCTACCTCACCTTCGCCCTCTAATATAACATATTGCTCGAATGTTTCTGTCAAAGAATGGAGCCCGGTAGTCACTCCCGGTTTTACTCTGGCCCGGGCGATGGAGCTGTCGCCGCTGTTGTAAAGTTCAATTATGTAACAGCGCTCTTCGGTATAGTATTCTTTCACAATTTGGAATTTCTCAATAATCTGCATCAAAATTCTCTCCGTTTAAAAAGTTTGGCGGCAGTAACCAACCGCTCACATTCCAAATATGACCGTTCATGCAATAATTTCAAGAGAATAATTTTCGTCGCATATTTTTGCTATGTTCTTGTTAGCGTTATGCGAAGCAGACGAATTCGATACTTAAATTATTAACTACGGCCCATTTAGGAAATGATATGAAAAGAATGCAGCCCGACCTAAAACCGATGCCAATCTTAGCTTTCTTGTTAGTTTCCTTCTTACTAATCTTTTCTGTTTCTGCCCAAAATGACAACGTTGATGACACCCCCTGCTGCTGCCAGGGACTCGCCGGAAATGTCAATTCTAATTCACTTGATAATGTCAATATTCTGGATTTGACTTTCATCGTAGATCTGATATTTCGCGGCGGCGGGCAGCCGCTGTGTCCGCGAGAGGGGGATGTCAACGGAGATGGTAACGAAGATACCAATATTCTTGATCTGACCGCCTTGGTAGACTATATTTTCAGAGGAGGAAGCGGTCCTGCAAATTGCATCCAGGCTGCTCATCCCGTGCACCAGCTTGGAGAAGACGGAGAAATAATTTGTGATGTTGACTTCGGCCCTCCCTGTATCTCTCTTTATATTCTACCATTCCAGGTAGGAAATACATTTAGTTTACTCGGTTCAAATTGCGCTCCTGTCGGCGAGCATGTGAATTGGTTCGCTTATGATTTTGACACACAAATGGGAGACACAATCATAGCCAGCAGAGCTGGAACGGTGATTGTATCAAACGACCAGTACCCCGACGACGATTTCACCTGCGGTCATGAAAACAATGTCTTTATTCTGCACAGCGACGGCACTGTCATACGCTACACTCATCTGCTGAATAGTGGCAATTTAGTCGAGGTAGGAGAAACTGTCGTGCAGGGACAGCCCCTCGGATTGAGCGGGCGTTCCGGCTGTACCGGAGGAGTACCACACTTGCATTTTGCTGCCTTCCATAATCGTTTTAATTACGACAGGCAGAACAGCATCTGCATCAATTTCAGCAATGCCTATGGCTGGCACAATTCAAACAATGGTTTGGTTAGTGGCCAGTTGTATCGGGCTGAACCGTACTGAGTAAGACCTAAAGTCGCAGTAGTAATCGAAAATATTGGAGGTCTGCTCTATTTAAGTTTTTTTGCGGCCAAATGATTGAGGATTCTACGTAATGTACTTTTTTTACGGCGGCTCACTTGAAGCTTAGTGTTATCTCGAAGAATTAGTTCCAGCCGTCCGTTTCCAAGCGATTTGACTTCGGTAATAGCGCTACAATTGACAATATAACCCCTGTGAATTCTCAGGAACTTTTCGCCCAGAACGTTTTCGAGACCAGCCAGAGTCGTTGCGTAGAGATAAGATTTCCCCTGCGAGTGCAGTTGAACATACTGTTGCTGTGATTCAATCCAGTCTATCTCTCTACACAGGATTTGAATTATCTTCCCTTGATGTTCTATCGCAATACGGTCAACTTCTGTGCTTTCGTCCTGACTTTCCTGCCCGCCGAGCAGAGCCAGAAGTCTCGGTTCAGCTAAAAGCCGGCCCAACTTTTCTTTTGTTTGAAATCCTTTTTCCTGCGCAAATTTATCCACTAGTCGCAAAACGGTTTCATTTACACGCTTGCGTTATATCGGCTTTACCAGATAATCAAAAGCGTGAATTTCAAAAGCCTCAACCGCGTGCCGCCTGAAAGCTGTTGCAAAGACAATTTCCGGCATATTATCGAGGCCAACTTCTTCAATAACATCGAAGCCGCTCATCCCCGGCATCTGAATATCCAGAAAAACTACATCCGGAGAGTACTTTTCTATAGCGCTGACCGCGCTCTTTCCGTCCGTACATTCACCGATTATCTCAATATTCTGATCTTTTTCGAGAAACTTTCTTAATACCCACAATGAGGGTTCTTCGTCATCTACCAGCAATACCCGCAGTACTTTATTTTTGCTCTTCATCATATATTTTCGGGGGTTCAAGTGGTAAAGTCAGCAGGACTTTGAAAGTACCGTTTTCTTCTACTACTTGCATATTCGCATCTTTGGAATACAAAATCTCAAGTCGCTCTCGTATACTGGAAAGACCAATCCCAAAACCAGACGTTCCGTTATCCTTAGCCGACTTATCTGCATGGAAACTGGTTACTGAAATATTCACACATTTCTCGTTATTTTCAGCTTCAAGCCTGATAGTAACTTCCCCAGAATTGCGTCCCAGTCCATGTTTGATTGCATTTTCAATGATAGGCAGCAAAAGCATTGAAGGTACTTTTACTTGCGAAGCTTTTTGATCTACGTCGTCAATAAATTTTACTTTGTCACCGAAACGGTATTTGATTACAGAAATATACTGTCCAACTATCTCAAGTTCCTGTTCTAATTTGACGAAATTTTCTCCCTGGTGCTCCAGAGTCCCCCGGAGCAATTCACCCAGCTGTCCGATGGCATCGGCTGCCTCCTCTCTTTTGCCACTAACTACCAGCCCGGAAATCGCATTTAGAGAATTATAAAGAAAATGCGGGTTCAGCCGTGAGCGGATAGACTCAAGTTTCGCTTTTTGAGTTTCAGATTCTGCTCTTAGCGCTCTTACACTAAGCTCTCTAATGTTCTTTGTGTAGCAAAAAACATGCTCTAAGAGAAACAGCAGCCAGATTCCGAAAAAGAAATAAAGAATATGGAAAGACAAAAATGTTTGACCATAGTTGATTGTCCATCGCATCTCTATTGCTCCTACGTAATAAAATTGGAGGCTGCCAACATAGAGGATACCATAGACAATTATAATAATGATGCTTATCAATATCAGAAATGTGATATTTTTTATTTTCTTGGTCGCGTTTACTATTGAAAATTGCCTGGCAACCGCAAGAATTACGGGTACAATAAGTCCCCAAATCTGCCACACCATTGATTTTACCAGAATTACGGTTCCCCAAGGAAATGCGGTTCTTGGATTCGGTATGACTTGCCACAAAACAGTGGTTATCAATGCCGCAAACTCTCAGACAGCAACGGCTATAAGAATCCTGTAGAATCGGTTAGGCTGCCAGTCCCGGAAGGCTGACATCGTCTCACTTTGGAAAAAATTTCATATATCTACTGATAACTCTCTGGCAACCTGTAATATAGCTTATACCGACACCGATTACCTTCGCAAAACAGTCAAACGGTCGATTTAGTGTGTTTAACGGTTATAATCAAAAAGTGTACGAAAAAAAGAAACTTTTGACATCTAGAACCTGATGCATATATTGAATATAATAATAATATTGAATCCAGCGAGAATTATATGGGCGAAAAGGCAAATAGAAATAAACCCTGCCCCTGTGGCAGCGGCAAAAAATACAAGAATTGCTGCTCCGGCAAGGGACTGCGTTTTGCTAAGAAAGACCGCAGCAAGATGATCATCTGGATAATTGCCGGGATTGGCATAATCATAGCCGCTGTAGTCATCTCGAACAAGTTTTCACCTTCTTCGAGCCAGCCTGCCCCCATCATATCTCAACCATTTAATGGTCAATTCTCAAGTCAGCAGTCGGGTTCTGTTCCTCAACCCGGACCGGCACCGCCAGGAAAAGTCTGGGCACCGGAACACGGACACTGGCATGACGCCCCAGGTACGGCTACAACTACAACTCCATCTTCGTTCCTTGATATTCAGTCTGCTCAACCGCCTGCTCAGCTTTCCCCGCAACCTTTCGGTCCTGCTCCCGAAGGAAAAGTCTGGTCACCGGAACACGGACACTGGCATGACGCCCAGCAAACACCAATAATAAAAGTTATCGATCCTAAATCCACTCCTTCTGATCCTTAAGTTTGAATTTTCTCTATATATGACAAAATTTCTTTTTGACGTCTTCTTTTTGATTTAAATTCAACATGCCTCACTAAGGCCTTGACTAATCACTCCGTCTTAGCTAAAGTAAAAGCAGCAAATGGGCTGGAAATTGCATGTCTGCTTTTTATAGGCAATTCTGTTTTTAGGGGAATTTAAAATGAACTACAGCCGCCGCCAGGCCTTTCTTCAGATAGGAAAGTATGCACTATCTTCGCTGGTCTTCAATCATGCTAGTGCAAACCTGCTAAACGCTCTTAGCTTAGAACCGGAGTGGAAAGAATCACGCATGGTCTTAAGTGATCTTCATGTCCATCCTCTCCTTGACAAGTGGATTCAAAGCTCCCCGTGGGGCAAACAATATCCGCTGATTTTCAAAGCAGTAAGCAAAATGCTAAATAAAACGAGCCTGGACTGGGAGCGCTGCTGGAACGCCGGCATAAACATGCTCTGCGCAGCACACTTCAATCCATTCGATGAGTTTGCCAGCATGCCCACAGATCCAAACCCCGATGCGCCGAGGCAGACAATACGCATGCTTGACGTGCTTGAAGATGAGATAAACGAAAAAGCGTTCGGTTATGCCAGGCTTGTAAATAATGCTGCCGAACTAAAAGCTGCTCTGAAAATTAAACCGAATGACCCCGGATTCCGCATAGCTGTAGTGCATACCATCGAAGGAGGTCATGCTTTGGGCGGTGATCTTAAAGCACTCGACAAATTCGCCGAGCGCGGTGTAGCGATGATTACTATCACTCACTTTTTTACGAAAGCTGTCGGGTCCTCGGCAAATTCCCTGCCCTTTTTCCCTGACCATGGCGCCCCACCTCCGATACAGGGCTTGAGCAATTTTGGTCGTGACCTGATTAAACGGATGGAAGAGCTGGGTATTATTGTAGATGTCGCCCACGCAACATCGACCACAGTGACAGGCATTCTGGAAAACAGTACCAGGCCGCTGGTAGCATCGCATATCTCTGCCAGAACTCTCGGCGACCACCCTTATTCCCTCTATGATGAACAGATTAAGGAAATTGCCAATCGCGGGGGTATAATCGGTGTGATTTTGATGCCTTACTGGTTGTCAAATTATAGTAATGTCCATATGTCTGATAAATACGGCTCACTAAGAGATGCCGTTAAAACTATCAGACACATTTGTAAAATTTGCGGCACTCACAAATGTATAGGCATCGGCAGCGACTTTGCCGGATACATCCCGGGTCCAAAAGAAATGCGTCAGCTGTCGGACATCCATAAACTTCGCGAACTATTACAGGACGAATTCAACGATGATGATATCGTCGAAGATATACTTGGGAAGAATGTTTCAGAATTTTTTATCAATCATTGGGGAGTTAAGGGTTAATACAACAGATGAAACTAAACAGGATTAGAGCCGCTTCAATAATTTTCACATTTTGTTTGAGTTCAAGTTTATTTGCGTTTGACGGAGTCGAACACCGACTGCTGTCTGATTCTGTTTTTGAATCGATGCTTAGCGAAACCGGCGCTGTTAACAAACATAACTCAATCTTGATTCCATTCGGCCAAAATGAAATTATAATTCCCAGAGATTTTGACGGATTAGGAACATTCGGAAAACTGGTGGCGGAATTTGCTGCCGACGACCAAAAACAGCACCGCTTTCACCGGCGGGCCGAATCTATTCTTAAACAGATCCGCCGCATTGAACCTGAAGAGCTTGAAAAATGCCTGAGTACTGCCATAAGTTGGAACAAGGATGAGAATTCTGATCTAAGCCTGCCAAATATTGAGACGCTTTATTCGGACAATGTCATCGGGACTTACCTGATACATCATCTGGCCGCTCTTAGAATCGCAGCATCGATGGATGTTACAGACAGCCAGCAACTTTCGAAGGCTCTGGTCTGGGAGGCCATAGCCCAGGGATATCTGGCCGATTGTTTTTCAAGCGGGCATATGATTCTGCCGGTACATCATTTCATTTCTGAACTACAGAAAAAAGACCGCCGGGACGCAGACCGCCACCACTCGCTAACCGGAATATTTGTTATCAATGCCGCAGGAGATGTCTGGCAGGCGTTTGGCGACGGCGCCCTGTTATGGTATCAGCCTTCATATCAGCATCTTTTTGAAGCATGTCAATCTTCCTTGCGTGAGATTTTTCTGGTGTTCTATCAAACGCGCGGAGTTGCTCCACCGGACAGGCTGTCAAGCTGGTTTGATAAAGTTAGTCCGGACATATCTCTGGCTAAAGCAATTGACACCTGGCTGAAAGTCCAGCAACTGGACAGCCTCTATGACACGCCTGCTGCTCCGACCCTGCTGCCGACTCTGCAATATCTGCCTGTCCCTGTTGTTGCTGCCTGGAGCACAGATTCCGAAGAAAACGTCATAGACGATTTTCACAAGCGCAAGTATTACCCTCAATTGAACGAACTGTCTGGGCGTGACACCAGCCTCTACGGCATTGAGAACGATTTCCTCTTGAGCCGGGATGACTTCCCTGACTGGATGGTGGCACCTCCTCTTAAAGACAGCCTGGATGCAAATCCTCAGCAGCTAATAAAAGAGGACGTTCACTGGGCTTCAGTTGCATATGTTCAATCTCTTTCTCCGATTATCAGTTTTGAAGGTCTCACTTTTGATTTTGGCACAAGTTGGCTTATTGACCATGGCGAAATTGCTCCGTCAATTGGGCTGGGCTACGGATTCCATGATGACCTTTTTCTAATCAGAAATCTTGGAGTCGGGCTGAGATTCTACCCAAAGAGTTCAAGCAGCGCCTCTTCGGCACTTTCTACGTTTGGAGCAATACGACTAATCAACCCGGTTCAGAAAAGCCTGCTGAAAATTTTTGAAACAATCGGCGGTGAAGCCGGGGTTGTCTCTGAGCTTGAAGATGGCGGCAATTTTGGTATGAATCTCGCGGTCAGTTTACGTTCAAAGCCGCATAGCTTCAGATCAATGCATCTGGGGCTTAGTTTTGAGTTTGCCTATGAGATATTTACGTTCTTTAGTCCGACCAGAAACATACATCAGTTCAGTGCCAGATTAGTCCTGAACTAAAGTCTGGCGCGAGCCGGGCAGTCACCTGTCTGTCTGACTATATCTTCAGCAGCCAATCTTAGCACGGCCCGGTAGGCGGTCCACCTCTGAATATGAAATCAACCAAATAGGTCAAATCCAGAATATTGGCAGAATCGCCATCTCCATTCACATCACTTCCCTCTGGGCAAGGACCTGGATCTCCGCTGCCGCGGAAGATAAAATCAACTAGAAAGGTTAAATCCAAAATATTCGCATCAATACCATCGCCATTAACATCACCACGATTGCCAGTGCAGCATCCCGCCTCTCCGAGTGATTTGAATACATACAATACACCATCGGAGCCAAATGTAACACAAGCGATATTATTGACTCCATCATTACTGACATCTCCGACCTGAATATGCATGACATCCCCGGTCATGCTGTAACTGAACAGAGTATCACCATTAGTACCGTCATAGACGTAGAGATAATTGTCGTCGGAACCGGCCATCACCTCCGGTTGACCGTCACCTGTAACATCCGCTACCAGAACAACGTTGACTTCGCCGCCGGTCGGATTGCTCCAGAGCAGCGCCCCGGTCGGGCCATCGTAAGCGTAGACCGTGTTGTCATTGGTAGTTCCGCCAACTACCAGATCTTCCGCATTATCACCATTGAGATCCCCGTGTGCCAGCGCGTAATTAGTCGTGGGATTAAATGAGGGAATTGTCCACAGCGGCAGATGCGTCACCCCGTCAACAACGATAATAGTTCCATTGGTGGCGCCGGATTTCTGGGTGGCAATTGCCACGTCCGGAATGCCGTCAGCGTTGGCATCAAGAACTTCCACGTGCCCGGCGTAGGCTGTTCCCACATTATAATTCCAGATTACGCTGCCATTATCACCATCTATCACCACCATTTCGCCGGTGCTTCCTCCCACAGCCGCCACCACATCCAGCGCTCCGGAGCCGTTCATTTGAGCCAGTTCAATGTCCTCTACATCTCCCGAAAATGCCACAGTTGACCAGATCTCCGTTCCGCTTTCTCCGTCAATTGCGTAGATATGATTATCCTCACTACCGGCGATAATGTCTACATTACCGTCATCGTTTAAATCGGCCGCCTGAAGACATTTTCTGTAGATGTCGTCGGTCGGTGTGGTAAACTGCCAAATGACACTGCCATCCCCTTCGTTAAGTGCAGTAACGGTATTGTCCCAGCCGCCTGCAGCAACTTCGTCTCTGCCGTCGTTATCAAAATCACCGGTGATAACAGCAAACATATTCTCGGTGCCGACCCAGTCCCACAGTTTTGTGCCGGTCAGCCCATCGACTGCCACCACCCAGTCATCCAGCGACGCCACCGCCAGCACATCCATATATCCGTCTCCGTTCAAATTACCGATAGCCAGAGCATTGCCGTATTGACCAAAGTCGTACTCCCACCAGAGTGGTGTGATAACCGATTTTAGCGCCCAGACGGATTTGCCCGGATTGGGAGGTAAGCCTGTGTTTGCGGCACTGCCTCCTGCAGCAACGTCCATGGTGCCGTCGTCATCAAAATCACCCACCCCGACCGATGAGATTAATCCGCCCACGGCATAATACCAGCGCCTTTTGCCGTCGGCTGCTTCCAGCACCTGTACACGGTTATAAGTGGAGGCGATGATGTTTAGATTACCGTCGCCTGTCACGTCTCCGAAGGCCAGGACCCGGGGAAACCCGTCAAGGCTGTCTGATATCCACATGGGAGTGTTGTTACCTCCATCGAACGCAATCACGTTGCGGGTGGCCAGATTGTTACCAACAATCAGGTCCAAATCCGTGTCGCCATCTATATCATATGTATGCAGTGTAATATCACCGTTAACATGGTCCATCGTACCAATATTGTACGACCACTCCAGAACACCATCAGCCGCATTGCGAACAAAGACAATTCCGGAATCAGTCCCCGTTGCGCCGCCAAATACCGCTTCAAGCTGGCCGTCGTTGTCGATATCGGCCACCAGAACACTTAGCACATTATAATCTACGACTGAATCCCAGATGACAACACCGTTAGTCCCATCAAGAAAGCCGCAGTGGTTGTCAAAGTTAGCAAGATATTCGTGGGCGTAAGCAACATCGTCAATATCGTCACCGTTGATGTCACCCACGGCTACATCGCTGATCCAGAGGCTGCCGATATTGCGCGACCAAAGCTGGGCACCGGTTTGTCCGTCGATGGCGTGGACAGAATCATCGAAACAGCCGACGGCTACATCCGGGAAAGCATCTCCGTTAAAATTACCAATCGCCACTGATTGGTTGGTACTGAAAGTGTAGTATACCCATAACAGTGAGCCGTCGATACCGTTGATAGCGTGAATTCCGCCATCGGGCGTATTTACTGAATGATAGGATGCCCCGGCTATGACGTCCGGCGTGCCATCGTTGTTAATATCTCCGATCGTCATAGAACGTATCCCATCCTGGAGCAGATACGTCCAGAGTGTGTCGCCGGTAGCGCCATCAATGGCAATTACACGTGATGGCTCATAATAGTACATATTGTTGTATTCTGCAGCGATGACATCGGGAATCAGGTCGCCATTTAAGTCAACCACCTCGAGATGGTTGACGTGCAGGTCTGAATCATATATCCAAATCGGTTCACCGGACAGGCTGTCAACCGCCCTCTCGGCAGCGCCCGCTACATTATTTTGAGTAAGCATTATGATTCCGGACAGGAGGACAATAACAATCCCGTGGCCTAAAGCGGCAATAAGGCGTAATGTTACTGTGAACATTTGTGTTCCTCCCGGAATTAAGATTTTGACCTGCCCCCGGTTATAGTACCACTTTCCAAGGTAGTCAAAAAGCTGCTTTTGTCAAGTTATTGGTTGTTTGATTGCTTCCGGCGCAGGCGGTCGGTAGCCCACGGAAGCTGTGCGGAGAACTTGAGATACATGTAGAACTTTAGTCGGGGAGGCTTTTCAGCTCTAAGTAACTAAAAATAAAGATTCTATACAGTCTTTTTCCCCAAGTTTATTCTTTCATAGTGATAAACGAAAACCTCTTTGATGAGATGTCGTTCATCGTCGAGTATTACGGCCTGTTCCCACTCAGACCCGGCAAATGCCTTGACTGATTCTATATCTGTCCATAACATCGTCATTAGAAACTCATCGGGCGTGGAAGGTAGTGGTCTGCCGACCGACAATGAGACCAGGCCTGGTTGACTCTTGACATGTGGAACGGCCTTTTCCAGGAAAAACTCTTCAAACTCGCGATGTTTGCCTTCGCGCACTTTAGCTCGAAATACTCGAATAATCATAATGGTTCATTCCTCCAAGCTTTTATTAGGATTGCAGCTGAAATATCTCTACTGGGTGCATTCGATACATATAAAACTTTATAGGAATATAGAAAATTTAAGGGTAAATGGGATACAAATAGAACCATATTGAGCGATAATCACTGAGATAGAAAATGGCGGGGAACTTGGGATACATATAGAACTTTCCTGACGGGCACGATATAGAATCCGCCACGCAATCAGGCAAAGGTGTTATGTCCGGGGCGAATCACTAGTGCTGCATCAATGCCTCAGCCTAGTTCGCCAGGTAATAATCAATAAGCGTCCAGGTTCTTTTCATCGGTGGACCGAAATCGTACTGCCAACGTCTGCTCTTGACGATTCCCACCCCGGGCACAAGCCAGTCTTCCTGACTCCAGTAAGAGTTAAACATGCCCCCGTCCATGCGGGTGTGAAAGCCGGACGCGAAATCCTTGACCGGAGTAAGCACAGGTTCTTTGTCAAGCACATGCGGTAGCGGTAAATAGACTCGACCCCCGAGAATCGTCCTACCGCCAGCGGGAAGATATAATAAAGATCAAAAAATGGGCTGAAGGTTGTATCGTGCATAACAATCAACCGCTCTTCACCAGTCACAACAAATTGGGTATCGGTCCTGTTTCTACTTACGAACTGCCAGATAGTGTATGAATCGCCGGATTCGAACTGACCGGAGTCGACAATCGTGACTGTCACCGTGTCGAATTCTACGGTAATCGAGTCAGGTCCAGTGAGCGTGGAATCGATCTCCTCGTAAACCCATTCGGCGCCAACCTGGTTGGGAAACTGGTGAAGCCCGAAGGTCGTAAGGTCGTACTCAATCAGCTTCCAGACTTCGTTTGTGGTAACGGTGATACTTGTGCCATCGGAGAATTGGCTGCGACGGTACCGGTAGACCACTCCAATGCCTGGCACCACCCAAGTCTGGCTCCAGTTGCCGCCCCCTTCAAAATCGAGGTTCCACGAGCGGTCGATACGGGCGCCGTCGCTAAACCTTGCGGCCGGGACTTCAATCAGTCCGACTAGAGTCACCGTACTTGTATCGTCTACGGTTACCGGCCCTGTCCAACTACTTCCTAACTCAAGCGGGAAAATGATCCTTTCGTTGGCCGGCACTCCAACGGTGTCGTCGAAGATTTCCAGCGTGTCCCCTCTGAATTGAAGATACTGCCGGCCAAAGAAACTGCCTGCAAAGTGTTTTTCGCTACGCCCGGTGAAGATCTCATTCGAGCTGATTGTTATAGTATCGGTAATTGAGAACCAGACCGTATCGGTAGTTTGGGACAGACTGTCGTAAACCTGGTATTTCCAAAGCATGCCAATGGCGTTCGGGAAATCAAAGTCGATCTTTCCACCTCCGTGACCAGTCGGTGAGTCGTCGCCACAGAAACTTATGAAGATGAGCAAGGGAAGAAGGATCGCTATTATTGGCCGAGTCACTGCCATATTACACCTCCTCAAAGGAAATTTGATTGTTTTATCTACTACTAATATAGTCCAATGCGGTGCTGTTGGTCAAGCGCTCTTAAAGGACGAGTTTTAACGACCGTATGTTCAATGGAAAACAGCAGCAGAACTCGCTTCCGCATAAGCAGAGGTTTAGAGATAAGCCCCTCAGGTTCTGGCCAGCAAATAAAGACTCGAATTTCAAGCAAAAACAAACAGTCAATTATAGGAACTAAACGCTGCTAATTGATAGCTATGCACATAGATATTACAAAGCGGAGGAGGTAGGATTCGAACCCACGGTACCTTGCGGCACAACGGTTTTCAAGCCGATAGCGACCGAGCGCCCGCTAAGCACCGAGAACACGCGCGGCTTCTTCGTAATCTTCGGGTTTGACCCAAAGCACATAGCCGAAACGACCGTCCCCGCCGCTGGCTCCATTGGCGGCAAGCACGTTGATACCTGCTTCCGACAACTTCAAGTGATATTGCAGCAGTGCACCTTCTTTGTCTTCTCCTTGAATGAGAAATGCCTTTTTCGGACCGGTAAGTACAACTCTGGCAACGTCGGCAGCCAGTCGCAATCGCCCGGCATCTTCCGGAAAGAAGTCGAGTTGTGATTCGCCGTTGCCTAAGGGGAAGGCGGTGAATGCCATCATATTTACCTTATTCTCACTCAAATACTGTAGAAACCAACTCCACTTACCCGGTTTGTCATCGACAACGGTGTAGTAATACTCGATCTGTCTGATTGAATCTGCCATCATTTACCTCCTACTATGGCTAAGGTCCACGCTAAGATTTGTCAGATTAAGATAATACCTGTCCCGTGCAAAGTCGAGGGGCCGAAGGGTACCCCCCACCGCTAAGTTTATTTCTATCCAATGTTATGAACCCACCGCAAGTGGTGGGGCACCCGTGCTCAGTCATTATTGGTGAGCTGAGGGCAATCAGGCAATGGATTGCGGGTCGTTTGCCGTCCCCGGTATAACCCTGAGAAAGTTCTTGTAAACTCTGAGCTTGCGTCATATTATAAGGCAA
>JADFPZ010000050.1 GCA_022562075.1 Candidatus Zixiibacteriota bacterium
CGGCGATACCGATAGAGTCAGAATAACACCACAGCTTATCAGAGTATCGGATGACCGCCATCTCTGGAGCGAAATCTACGAACGGACACTCACTCAGATATTCGCTATTCAGACAGACATCGCCGTCAATATAGTCGAAGCTCTGGGAGTGACGCTGCTCGAGCCGGAGCGGGCGGCAATTGCTGTGCGGCCGACGGAAAATCTGGAGGCATACGAATATTACTTAAGAGGCAATAGTTACTTTCGCCGGAGTTATGAACAGAAAGACAAATACTCGGCTTTAGAAATGTACTCCAGGGCAGTCGAACTGGACTCTGCTTTCGCAGCCGCCTATGCGGCGCTCTCCACAACACATTCCTGGTTCTACTGGGTTTGCATCGACTGCACGGACGATCGACTTGCCCTGGCTAAGCAGACCGCAGATAAGGCAATGAAACTCAACCCTAATCTACCGGAATCACACATTGCCTTAGCCAAATACTACTACTATGGACAGCGTGACTACGAGAGCGCACTTCTGGAGTGTGACATCGCCAGGCGAATTCAACCCAACAACGCGGAGTTGCATATGCTCATTGGAGCGCTTAGTAGGCGTCAGGGAAACTGGGATAAGGCGATTCAGCATTTCAAATCGGCAACAGACCTAAGCCCTCAATCAGCTCAGTGGCACCATGGTCTGAGTTTCACTTTGGCTCTCAATCGTCGTTATCCGGAGGCGATAGCAGCTATTGACCGCACGCTGTCTATTGCACCCGACTTGGCCTTGGCTTACGCCCTAAAGTCTTTCGTTTACTTAATGTGGCAGGGTGATGTTGACAAAGCCAGGCAAGTCCTCGCAGACGCGATTGGCAAGGTTGATTCATCAGCATTTGCAGGTCGGTGGTACCGTTTGTATATACTTGAGCGCAAGTTTGACAGCGCGGCTATCCTATTGGAGAATTCCGCCGACTGCTTCGAAAAATGCTATTGGTATACCATCATGGGACGATCCGAACTGGCGAAGAGTAGTTGCGAGTCTGCGCGAGCAGAGCTCGAAGAGGCCCTCGCCGTAGAAACCCACCAGAGTTTTAAACAACACCGAATTCTTGGGTTTGTTTACGCCGCTCTTGGCCGAACCGATGAAGCGATTCGTGAAGGTGAGCTGGCCCTGGAACTGCTGCCGGTTTCCAGAGATGCTCTGGGAGCGCGTGATCAACTGTACTGGCTTGCTGTGATCTACACCTATTCCGGGAAATACGAACTGGCAATTGATCAATTGGAGCAATTGCTCAATATGCCTTCCTGGATATCTGTGCCGTATCTTCGTATAGATCCTACATGGGACCCGCTCCGTGACCATCCGCGCTTTCAGGCATTACTGGAGAAGTATGACAGAGCTAATTAGCAGTACGAAACATTTCTTGATATCTGGAAAAACGCTGATGAGGGAATTGCGTCAGTTGAAGACGCGAAAGCGAGATTGGCTACATTGAAACATGGAAGCTAACGACGAGCCAACTAAATCATTTGTGCCGCTGACCAAAGGAACAGAGGTCAGTCAGTACCGGATTATCGAATGAATTCACTCGAGAGTGTCTGGCTATCGAAGTCAGTCGCCGATTAACTTCTGAAGATGTTTTACATTGTCTCGGTAATCTGTTTATTCACAAAGGTATTCCAGCTTACATCCGCTCTGATAACGGAGCAGAGTTTACAGCCAAGGCTGTACGAAGCTGGCTTGAAAGCCTGAATGTCCAGACACTGTTCATCGAACCCGGCTGTCCTTGGGAGAACGGCTACGTGGAATCGTTCATTGGCAAGCTCCGAGATGAACTTCTCAACGGCGAGATTTTTTACACTTTGTATGAAGCCAAGTTCCTGATCGAACGCTGGCAAGAGCACTACAACACCAAGCGGCCGCACAGCTCCCTGGGCTATCGACCGCCTGGGCCGGAAGCGATTAAACCAACAAATGACTTGACGAGGATAGCTATAGGACTAACTTAAAAAGTGGTACAATAACCGGGGGCAGGTCAGTCCAATATGGGGAGCTTAATTTATAATCGCAACTGTGTTGTGATAATGAAATCTTTGTTAAAATCAGGGTTTAACCCCGACCTCCGGCACGTTTTAACCGTCAAAATATCTTCGTAAGTCTTTGATGCACTTCAAAACTTGTAGGCGCACTTTGTCATGAAAATCTTTGGTTACAAATATTTAGCTTGACTCAGATGTAGCGTTCAGCTATTTTTATTTTACGCAAAGAATGTTTTGCAGATGGCTTCCTATTTATGTGTATCAATATTATTGACAAAGGGATGATATGGTAAGTTATTGGGGTATAAAGAAAATAGCCGTCCTCCTTTCTATTCTGGTTTTTCCATCCAGCGGTTTCTATTACTATTATGTTGATACTGTTACCTTTGCAGAGATCATCGGCAGTTCAGGCAATCCAACCGTTGATATCTTCATCAATCTTTTCGATTTCGATACCGGATGCACACGTCACGAGATTAATGAATTATCCAAGAAATGCCAAACATGGAATCGTAAAATGGATCGCATCATGGCAATTCAAGATCCAGTTCAGCGTGATCGCCAGCATACTGAATTAGTCGCTGAGATGATGCGCGACCCTGCATTTAAGAAGTTGACTCAGAAGATTTTAGGAACTGGTGCAAGATCTATGAAGAGTATTTTGGAAACTCTTTCGTCAGCAAGGGGTATTGGCCTTTTTTGACAGGAAAGCACTTATTGTTATCTCTCGCGAATAAGATATCAATTGTTGATTCCATGAAGAATCTGACTTATTCCTTGAGCAAAAGGAGGAGATTATGAGTATTAAATCAGCAACGTTATTCGCTATAATAGCGATTTCTGTCGCAACTGTATCGGAATTTATTTGGTTGACGATTCAGATTATAACATGGCATGGCTTTGTCGGCCCCATCGGCAGGCTTCTATGGGCCATATCCTTGGCCGGCGCCAGTTCCGGAATACTTGTATTTCTGATTGCTTTATACAAGAAACAAAAGGAGGGATAAGAGATGTCCAATGAAATAGATGAAATACTCGGAATAAAATCCGAAGGAACTCAGTCTAGTTCAAATCCAGATGATAGTTCCAAGTATTTAGGAGCTATCGCAGCAGCAGCAGGCGTATTGAGTTTTTTGTTCATGCCAGTGATTTCATTCTTCGGCAGTGCATCGGGAATTGAGCTACTCAGTCTTCTATCCAAATCGCAGGATTCAGAGGACTTAATGATAGGCCTGTTGTCGATTGCCATCGCCGGTAGCGGCATAATCGGTACTATACTCTACAGTTTAAATAAAATCGAAGAAGGGGCGACTATCGCCAAGCTGGCCCTGCTTTGTTATGCAATCGGAATCATTTTTCTTATAGCTAAGTTTAAAAGTTTGGACGGTGTTCAGTTACTCGGCATAGGAGCATGGATATCCATCATTTGCTACCTTGCCTCTGCCTATGCTCCTCGACTTTCCAAGACTCTTTCAAGCGGTTCTGACAAGAGCCAAAAATCTGCAGACGACACCAAGATCGCTTCAGATCCGAGATTGCTCGCCCGCGAAGAAGTTCTGCGCCAACAGCTTCAAAATAACCCGCTCGACACCAGATTACTATTGGAACATGCTCAAGTACTACGAGAACTTGGGAATCTACGAGACGCGGCCAAACAGGCTGAAAAAGTTCTTGGTAATGACAAAATCAATGGACGATGCCTCATATTGTTGGCTGAAGTTTACCACCAGTTAGGCGATACAAAACGAGTTCAAGATCTACTCACAACGATAGAGGAACAACCTAGAGCGTCATCAGAAGACTATATAGAGATAGCACGGCTTCAGACGGAACTCCTGGATGATCCGTCGAAAGCTTCTGAGACTCTGGATGCAGGAATTAAAGCTTTTCCCAATAATACTGAGATTCTCGCCAATTACATCCTTCTTCAAGGCAAGAGTGGTGACAGTAGCGGCATATTGTCAACTGCAGTCTCAAATCTGGAACAATTCTCGGGAAATCCTGATGTATTGGAATGCATCCTGCATGCAGCAATACAAGCTAGAGACTATTCTACAGCGTACAGTGCTGCCAAACTCTTAGCGCCTCATTATCCAGATACACCCAGTGTAATAATGTACTCACAGGTCAAACCACTTCTCGAAACAGCTAACACTCAATCAGTTGAAGCCGCTGAAAAGCTATTGAGAGAATTCAAGGAGATCAGAACTGAAGGACTGAATCAGGAAGATAGTCGACATCACTTTTTTGTAATAGCGCTGGCTCAATTATTATTGAATAAAGAACCCGAAAAGCAGTTTGGCCGGGTATCGAGAGCCTTGATGGATGATTCTCAGCTTTATCAAACATGGCAGAAGTCAATTGATCTTGCCATGAGTATGCGGGTTAAATCTCAAAAAGATGAAAATGAAAGTCGCCAACTTTTGAATCACCTAGTTCAGCTGACCAAATCATTTCAAAGTGCAACACTCACCTCATTAGCTGCCGTACTCAGTTTGGAGCTTGCACGCAAGAAAGAAGCAAAAAAGGATTGGAAAAATGCACTTGTCCTGTATAAGATGTCGTCTGAGTTTCAGGAGTCATCTGAAATCGACGAAACTATCTCACGTGTCAGTCTACACGCAAGCAAAAAGCGCAAAATTTTGACTATAATCACCAGCGTAACTGCACTTATGGTTATTTCTATTAGCGCCTTTATGTATCTTGGTCAAGGACGCATACAAGTTACTGTAAAGCCTGCAGCAACTATTCAGATCATCAAGGATGGCTCGATCGTATTCGAACAGGTACCCAATGTGGCTGACAGCCTAAGCACCGTTGCAACACCGCACCTATCTATGGGTGGCTACGTTATCAAAGTAACCCGCCCAGGTTATTCGATGGTCAGAATTGATATTTCTATTGGTTTCGGGCGAAAAACTTATTCACACATGGCAACGCTCTCCCCCAAATTTGGGGGACTTGAAATCAAATCTCAGCCAAGAGGTGCATCTGTTTATGTTGATGATTCCTTAGTTGGTAAAACGCCATTAAGACTTGACTCGCTACTGGCAAAACCCTCCAACATACGCTTGACTTCCAAAGGCTATAACGATTACGATCAAGTCATCGACATTTTTGAAGATAGCATTGTCAATTTGGGTACTGTAAGGTTTAGAGGCTTACTATCAGTAAACTCAAAACCCTCCGGTGCAAAGACGTTTCTTAACGGTAGGAATATTGGTACGACGCCGATCAAAAGTTTCAGCGTAGATGCTGTAAACTTCGCTATTCGGATAGAACAGAAAGGGAGCGGTATCTTTGAAGACCAGTCCATAACCATAGTGCCAATGAAAGAATTGGATCTGGGGGTGGTGGAACTATCTCCTGCTGGTAGTATTGAGATCACCAGCAAGCCTTCTGGAGCCGATGTCTACATAGATGATGTACTTCTTGGTAAAACGTCCTTGCGGATTCCTACTATATCCGCAACAAACCATACCTTGAGAGTATCTTTACAATTTCATTCAACACAAGTTCGCTCAGTGGGTATCAATGCTGGGACAACCGAAGAAGTAAGCTTTGAACTTAAGAGATTTGATGGGGAGTGGCTCTTGAACTTTTACTATTATTCCAACAACCACCGAAGGACCTATCCTGGTGAAGAAAAAGTCAAATTAGTAGAAAGCTCTGGGGTCATCAAACTAATTGACCGCAATGGGAAAGAGTGGCACGGCTCAGAAATTGGTAAAAAAGCATTGTTTCTTGGTTTTTCATGGAAATTTGGTAGGTTGATTAAGAGTTTGGAAAAGACAATCACTATTCCCAGGAAACATGGAAAAGGAATTGCGATTAATTCTTCCTTACTTAAGGAGAACCCGTGGTTTGATGTCAAATTTAATGTACCTTCAGGACGTAGTAGTTGGGGAGGAGGAAGTAGTCCTTGGGATTGGGATTATTATCTACGCATATGGATCACAAGAGATGGCAAGACTTTAGTAGGTGTTGGCCTCCAACAACAGCTCTGCACTGGCTGCTCTACTAGATGGCTTGTTTTATCAGGACAGAGAATTGGCTGAGTGAAAATCTTTGGGGATTGATAGTGGCCTTCTTGGCAATAGGCGCGAGGGCGGCAATTTAAAGTATGGAATCGCAGTCTGTCAGATAGACTCACATTCGAGTGCACAAAAAACAGAGCCAGGTAACTTGCTGTTATCTGGCTCTGTTTCATAATCTATTCAAAGAAAATCAGTTCAGATAAAAGAAGATTCCATTTCAGGAGAAGAGGTGGCCCGTGGTTTGTTCAAAGTGTCAGTAGTGTGAAATGAACCAGTTTTACTCACAGATTTTTAAAGGTACAACAGCCAAACCTCTCAAGTTACCAGGAATTGCATTAGTTTTTATATCTCTTTAATAATTTGAAGAACCAACAAATATGCTCGTTTTCGTATCGGTTTTGAAATAGACTCAACCTCCGGCATATAATCAATTAAAGTCTTGGTTTCGCATGAACAATTAGTTTTGTAATATGCACCATGCTAAATAACGACAGACCCGTAATCATCTGGCTGCTGCTTATCGTTCTTATGATATTCGGCACTATCATGATAGGCGGTATTACCCGTTTGACCGACTCCGGCCTCTCAATGGTCGACTGGCGACCTTTAATGGGCATAATCCCCCCTACCAACGAAGCTGACTGGAACAAAGTTTTCGAAATGTACAAGCAGTACCCGGAATATCAAAAACTTAACTACAATATAACACTTTCGGAATTCAAGTCGATTTTCTTCTGGGAATATGCGCATCGGATGTTTGGACGTATGATAGGATTATTCATGCTTCTGCCCTGGCTATATTTTTCTGTCAGAAAGCGGCTTGACCGCAAATTCAATTTCAAAATGCTTGGGCTATTTATTCTTCTGGTGGCTCAGGGTGTGCTTGGCTGGTATATGGTGCAAAGCGGCCTGATAGACAAACCACAGGTCAGCCACTACCGGCTGGCGGCACATCTGTTATTGGCCCTGGCCTTACTGGGAGCGACGCTGTGGCAGGCCTTGAATTTGATACGCGGTGAATCTACAGCAATTGGACGCTCCCAGCCGCGGCTGCGCCAAATCGCTCTCGGATTCACAGTATTAATCTCGCTGCAGATATTCTATGGCGCTATAGTGGCCGGGTTAAATGCCGGGCTTGGCTACAACACTTTTCCGCTGATGGCCGGTCATCTGGTTCCTCCAAGAATGTTCATGCTGGAACCACTCTGGCTGAATCTCTTGGATAACCATATTACGGTTCAGTTTTTGCACCGGACTTTTGGCTGGCTGATTCTTTTTAGCTCTGCCGGAATCTGGCTATATGCCCGGAAGCTGCCGCTAAGTTCAAAACAGTCGCATAGCATTAAAGCCATTACAGGTCTGGTAACTTTACAGTTTATACTGGGAGTTTTAACTCTGATATATGTTATGCCGCTGGGACTTGCTATCGCCCATCAGGCTGTAGCAGCGATACTGTTTGCATCGGCGATAAAATTTAATCACTCGCTGAGGAAGTGAAACTAACACGGATTTGGTGCCGGTCCGCCTCTGAAAATGAAATCGACCAAATATGTTAAATCTAAAATATTAGCGATTACATCGTCACCATTAAGATCTGCTTCAACATCACAAGATGCCGATTCACCGCCTCGGAAAAGAATATCCACTAAATAAGTTAAATCAAGAATTGTTGCATCTCTACCATCATTATTAAGGTCACCGCGACCGCCAAGGCAACAGGAAACAACGATTGTGTAGCAGTGCGGGCCACTCCAGTCGGGTATTGCGGGTGGACCGGATGTGTAACCCCAAAGCCACTGATTGACAAAATAGAAAGATGAGTCAAGACAAATTGTGCCACCCACAAAGCTGGAATCAATGCCCGGATATGGAATTGTAATAGTAAATGCATCAGCGTCGAAGCCATCTTCAAAGCCCTCTCCAGAAATTGAGAATCCTCCTATAGCGACTGTATCAGCTCCCGAGCCTGTGGTATAGTGTTCAAGGTAAGTTCCACCATCCATTCTGGTACCCCAGCCGAAACCAGTATTTGAGGCAATATCAAGGGTGTCGATAACTGGAAGTGTCCAGGAAGCTCCTGAAGGAGAATAGATGCGAAATCCGTTGGCGTGAACAATCATCGTAACGCCTCTGTTATTTCGCATGGCCATCGTCCATGCGATTGTGTTACGGGAAGAGGCCGAGTCAACAGAGCTGCCAAAACCAGTTGCCGCTTTACTCAGATAGACCTCACCATTTTGTCCATAAGCGTTTTGATTTGAACCGATTTGAGCTAAAACAACAAAGACGAATGTAGCCAAAAAGACTAATCGTTTCATAATTTTAAATATAGACACCTTTAATTTGAGTGTCAAGCAAAAGTTAGGCAATCAAGTCCATTTGCCAGCTTTCTTTCAGCGGCACTTGCCACTTCGTTTCGAGATCTTGTTTGGTCGTCACTAAGTTATTGAATACTATGGTATCTTTGGTGAGCGTTCCCTGTGCTACCAGTTCAACGAATTCTTCCTGTGGTAAAGTGACTATCTCTTCGTCAACTCTATAGCCGACTAGCGTTCGGTTTAATAACGATATGGAATACTCTTGCTCAAGATTCTTGATAAAGTGCACCGAGCGGTCTATCGAACAGCCGCTGGCTTCGGCTTGTTCTTCATCGGCGAAAATAATTAGAAACTGGCTATGCAGAACTTCAAAGGCGGCCTCTAACTTTTCTCCATGGGCTGCCCAACCGTCTATGAAGTTGTCGCCCTGTTCTTTTATAGCTTCAATTTCGCTATCTGATAATTTGCGGTCACACTGATAAATCCAGACACGAGTGTCACCAGGCAATTCTTTATAATTCATATATTATCTTTTCCCCTTTTGGCATCGCATACTTACTTTATAGGTTTTCAATCAACAGCACTTTATATATACTGACTTTCTGAAAGGATAATATAAGAACATGGCCAAGAAAACATATAAAGGATTGCAAGGCGATATTCGCGGTTGGAAAACTCCTCTGATTGATTCATTCGAAAACGTTTATTCTGACAAAGAGTTTGAGATAGTCATGAGCATTCCTGAGTTTACCTGCATCTGCCCCAAGACCGGCCTGCCCGATTTCGCCACCTTGACCCTTGTATACGTTCCCAACAAAGTCTGTTTAGAACTTAAAAGCCTCAAAGAGTATCTATTGGCCTACCGCAACAAAGGAATCTTTCACGAAAATGTAGTTAATAAAGTAGCAGAAGACATTATTAAAGCGATTAAGCCGAGAAGATTAAAGCTCGAAGGTAAGTTTAATGCCCGTGGCGGCATTCAGACGACAGTTGTCAGAGAATATCCCGGTCGTAAGAAGAAGTCTTAACTTTTCTATTTCTTGCGTTCGTTTCCCCAGATCAGTATTTGCAGACGGGGACTGAATCTGTAGCCGTTTTGCAATGCCAGTTGGTTAACGGTGGCCATGTTATCTATCTGCCTGCTGCGGGTGAATCCTTCGGGCATCAGAATGACCGACTCAGCAGCTATCAAAGGCAGATAATATTCTTTGATTTCTGCAATGTCCTCAGCTGAGTCGACAACAAACTTGAAATCTGATTTGCCTGTAGCATATATCGACCTAACGGCATCAGGTACCACATTAACTGTTTGAGCTAAGCCATTGTTAGACAGCTTAGGAGAGCAGTTCCACCAGTCTATAGAATCAATCATATCCTGAGATGGTGAGTACATGCCGTTAGTCTCAATTTCGAAAAAGTTAAAACCGGTCTTTCGCATTTGAACGATCAGAGCAGGCAGCCTGTCCTGATGCAGCATTGGCTCTCCACCGGTCAGTACGACATGAATGTTAGCCGGTTCCAAATGCGAGCTCTTCAGTAGTTTTGTAGAAAGCTCTATAATATCATTTACAGATAACAACTGCCCATCTTCGATAATATCAGTGTCCCAGGTAAAACGAGTATCGCACCAGGAGCAGCCCAGATTGCAATAATTGAATCTTAAAAATAGCGCAGGATGACCAATATAGCGCCCCTCCCCCTGAAACGACATGAATGCCTCATTAAGCGGCAGCTTATCTCCAAACTCTTTGGGCCAGCTCTTTATTTTTGGCTGGTATTTTACTTTAGAAATCTTATTCACTATTGGCCTGATTGAGCATAGTTGGTTGGGTCTGGGACGGAAGCTTCCAGGAAGCCTTTTTTTCTTAAAATACAGCTATCACATTCTCCGCAGGCAAGGCTCTCTTTGACCGGGTCATAACAGCTGAATGTGAGAGAATAGTCCAGACCAAGCTCAGTGCCTCTTTTTATGATTTCGGCTTTTGATAAATCAATTAACGGAGCTTTTATCTGAATTTTTGAGCCCTCTACTGCGGTTTTAGTGGCCAGGTTGGCCAGCTTTTCAAACGCTTCGATAAATTCAGGACGGCAATCAGGGTAGCCGGAGTAATCGAGAGAATTGGCGCCAATGTAAATGCTGGATGCTTCTTCTACTTCTGCCACTGCCAGAGCGTAAGATAAAAATATTGTATTCCTGGCCGGGACATAAGTTATCGGAATGCCTTCATTTATTTGTTCATTGCTTCTTTGTTTGGGGACATCGATTGAATCTGTCAAGGCCGAGCCGCCAATCTGGTTTAAGTCCATTGTCAAAATCGTATGCTTGTCCAAATTCAAATGCTTAACGATTTTTTTAGCAGCTTCAAGTTCGATTCTATGGCGCTGGCCGTAATCAAAACTGAGCGCAGTTATAAGGCATCCTTCTTTTTTGGCTATGGCAGCAGTCGTGGCAGAATCAAGCCCGCCGCTGAGCAGAACTATTATTTTACTGTCCGACATATCCACAATTTACTTTTCTTCGCACGAAAATCAACTTTTTGTTGTCACTTAGACTAATTCGGGCAAGCTTCTTGAAAATAAAAGGAGCTTTAATGTCATCTTCTTCAAAAGCAATCGAATACAGAACCAAATTATTGATTTTCTTTACTCTCTGGTGGCTGGCCTGGGCTTACCAACCCTGGCATTTTTCAGATTGGGTGCTGGAAAATATACTGACAGTTCTGGCGATAATCTATTTTATTTCCTGTCGTCACACTTTCCGGCTAAGCAGCCTCTCTTATACTCTCATATTTATTTTTTTGAGTCTGCACACTATCGGTTCGCATTATACCTATGCCGATGTCCCCTATGAAAACTGGACCGGGGCGCTTGGTTTTTCTATCAATGATATTTTCGGGTTTACGAGAAATCATTTTGACCGACTGGTGCACTTCTTGTTTGGCTTTCTGATAGCCTATCCTATGCGTGAAGTGTTTATGAGAGTGGCCGGCGCTAAAGGCGCCTGGAGTTATTATCTGCCGCTGGAACTGGTGATGTCTTTGTCTATGCTGTACGAGCTGATTGAGTGGGGAGCAGCTGAAGTTGTAGGTGGTGAATTAGGAATGGCCTATCTTGGTACGCAGGGAGATATTTGGGATGCTCACAAAGATATGGGTCTGGCCACACTTGGGGCGGCCCTGGGAATGTTAATAGTAGCCGGATTTAACAAATATTATCAGAAAAATTTTGGTCGGGAGTTTGCTGCTTCATTAAAAGTGAAAGACAACACCCCTCTGGGCGAAGTAAAACTCCGTGAGATGCGGGAGCAAAAGAAATCTGAGTCGGACAACACCGATTAAGAAATCGGAATCCAGTAAGCAATTTTAAGCGCCAGAAAATCAGTACCTTCGGAGCCAAACGAGTCAAACAACGAACCCGCTTTAACAGTCTGACCGGGGTCTCTGCTGCCGCTTAAGTTTCTCTGCCAGACCAGATAGATGGTACTGCCCGGATTAAATCTCCAGCGCAGTACAGCGTTACTTCGAAATGAACGAAATCCAAAATCATCATCCAGTATTAAAAATGTCTGACCCCCATCAGTCACTTCCAGAACGCCGTCAGCGTTGCGGGTAATGTTATCGTAATCTCGAATATCGGTAGTTCTGGCCGCAGTCAGCTCGCCATGGTCATAGTAACGTCCTGACGCTGCAAACGGCTCTGCGTAGACTTCAAGGCTTAAATCGGGGGTAAAGAAGTAATTCATGCGTATTTGCATGCTCAGTCTGCTCTTTTCTATCTTGGAAAAAGCATAGCGTTTGCCGAATGTTTCTGCCGGACCGCCGCTTTGGTCACTGAGAGTCACCCATTGACGCGGCTGATCTTCGCGAACATACCTGGGAGATAATGAAAATTCCCAGCGCGTTCCTACCCTAGTCGTGAGACTTCCATTTATTGAGTAATAGTAGCCGTCTAATTCATCGACAGCATAGGTGCCCCCTACGTTATATCTGGTAGTCGAGGCCCAATTCGAATTAATTCCGCCGTTTAGAGACCAGCCTCTTTCGAACCACATTAGCGGACCGCCACGCGTGCGATTGTCGCTTTGACCGCCCAGTTGAAAATTAAGACTTAACCAGGTGTTCATAAAATTGTGCCAGGTAGCATTACTATAAAAGCTAATATTTGAGAAAGTCCTGATACCGCCGTGATTCCAGCCGGTACTGGCGCTGACTTCTAATACGTAATTTCTAAACAGATTACCAGGTTGAGTTTCCCGATAATTAAGCCAGCTCCAGCTGTCGATATCATCTGCACTTGAAAGTGTCCCCATATCATTCAGCTCAAAATCCGGAGATTCTGAGCCTGCTCCAAGTCCCCACAGCCAGTGCTTGCCACTTCGTTTTCTCATTTCGACCTGGGAAGTAAAACCAGTCAGGCTGGTGCGATTTGAATCAATCGAGACATAGTCCGCATCCGGCCTCTGAAAATATCTGGCCGATTTTTGCTGAGTGTTCAGAATAGATTCCTTAGAACCTGCGACGTGGCTAAATCCGGCGAATCCTTTTAACTGATACATGCCCCCATTTCCAAAACGCCAGAGAAAATCTCCACCACCTGACATGGCCTGCTTGTGCAACGACTGTGCCAGCGGATCGCTGTCATCAAGGTCTCTCTTAACGCCTGTCAATATGATTCCAGCTGTGGATCCATTGTTGCCTATCTCCTGCATGACTCTGGTTACCCCCCAGAGAGTCATCGGTTCTATTTCGGTGGTAGTATTTATGCCGGTAGTAGTATCATAACTCGTAGCGTATTCGCGCTCAGTAACTGCCCCTAAGGCTCCTATTGAAAGTCCCGATTTCAACCGGCCGGTTACTTTCGTAGCATTCAATATTGAAGTGTTAATTGGTCTGTCAACGAAATCACCCGAGGCACTGCCATGGGGAGAACCGCCGATTCTTCTGGAATAAAAGTATCTGGGACCGTTTGCGGAAAAAAGCTGCCTGCCCTCAGTGAAAAACGGCCTGCGTTCGCTAAAGAAAGTCTCGAAGGCGCTAAGATTGACTTCTGCAGGATCTGCCTCTACCTGACCAAAATCCGGATTGAAAGTAGCATTCAGTGTCAAGTTCGGACCCAGGCCCATCTTGGCATCAGCGCCAAGTCGGTAACCTAAGTCGCTGCCATCACTAAAGGGATTATTTGGATTAACACCATCGAACATTTTTCCATCACTGGCGGCATAAGGCAGCACTTCGATTCTTCTCGAAGGCTTAATCGATTCTATACCCTCAAGGTTACCGAATCGTGAGGCATAGCCAGTTTCGTCGCGCGGAGTATATATCCAGTAAATATCTTCATTCTTGGCCGGAATCCAGCGGTTAAAATTTACGCCCCAGACTTGTTTATCAATGGAGTTAAAGCGAAGCTGTGAAAACGGAATACGCATTTCGGCCGTCCATCCTTTTTCATCTACCGCTGTCCTGGCATCCCAGACCGGATCGAATGAAAA
>JADFPZ010000261.1 GCA_022562075.1 Candidatus Zixiibacteriota bacterium
GGCTGCTTTGGTATTTCGGGTTGACCATAGCCGCTCCGATATGAAAATCCGCTTTATGAATTGCCCGGCCTGCAAGATCGACGTTTTCTATCAGGAATTCGGGCAGGGTGTTGTCGGTAAAGTTGCTGAGTACAAAGAGCCGGTGATCGTAAATAAGTGCGAAGATATATCGGACGTAGAAAAAGAAATAGGTGAAAAAGCCGGGGTAACTATTAAATCACTTATAAGCATTCCACTTATTGGTAAAGGCCAGATGATAGGCGTCATCGAAGCTTTCAATCGTGAAGACGGCCCGTTCACCGATGCCGACTTAGACGTCCTGACCGGTCTGGCCAATCAGATTGCAGTGGCAATCGACAACGCTTATCTCTACAGAAAAGTCAGGCAGGAAGCGCTGGAGAAACATCTCTTGTTCGAAGTAGGTATGAAGCTTTCCAGCACGCTCGAGCTCGACAAGCTTTTGGAAGAAATATTGTCGTCCCTGCGCAAAGTGATAGACTATTCAGCGGGCGGAGTATTCCTGATCGAACCTGAGAAAAAAGAAATAGGTTCGATTTTCACAATCGGCTATGCCGAGGAATCTGCAGGGAAACTACAGCTAAAAATAGGTCAGGGACTTATCGGGCAGGTGGCCAAGACAGGAGAGCCGGTGGTAGTTTCCGACGTTTCTGCAAACAAACAATATGTCAACGTTCACGCTCAGACAAAAAGCGAAATAGTCGTACCAATTTTACTCAACGGTAATACTATCGGAGTGCTGACACTTGAATCAAATAACTTAAACGCTTACGATAAAAATTCGGTAGAACTCTTGTCTGCCTTTGCTACGCAGGCGGCTATCAGTATAGAGCGCACCAGACTTCACGAAAAAATAATAGCCGCACAAAAAATAGAAAACCAGCTGAGTATCACCCGCGAGATTCAGCGCAGCTTTCTGCCCGACTCCGACCCGGTTATCGATGGTTATGATATTGCCGGGAAAAATATTCCGTCAGAACAGGTCGGCGGCGACTATTACGACTTTATTAAAATTATGGGCAGCCAGCTGGGGGTTGCCGTCGGGGATGTTTCCGGTAAAGGGATTCCGGCTGCGATCATTATGGCTTCGTTTCGGTCATCCTTGATTGCTGAAATCAGAAACAATTATTCCATCTCTGAGATTTGCAGCAAAGTAAACTCGCTTTTGTATGAATCTATCGGTTCGGGAAATTTTGTAACTGCGGTGTACGGAGTGCTCGATTCGGAAAAACATATTTTCACTTATGCCAATTGCGGACACAATCGGCCGATTCTCCTGAAGCAGGATGGCACAATTGAACATCTTAAAGAAGGCGGACAGGTTTTGGGAATAAGCCCGGGTGTCGAATACAGGCAGGGGCAGGTTGAACTAAAGCCCGGAGAGTTAATTGTCCTTTATACCGACGGTGTCACCGAGGTTTTTGATGAAAAAGGGCGGGAATTTGGCGAGGCCAAGCTGATAGCTGCCTTAAAAGAGCATAGCCGGAAGAGTTCAGCTGAGATGCTTAAAAACATAGTTGACAACGTTTGTGAATATGCAGCTTCAGAGCATGTATTTGACGACCTGACTATGGTAATTCTTAAGCGAACCGCCTGATTTCTCTTTCA
The DNA here is from genome assembly GCA_022562075.1 of Candidatus Zixiibacteriota bacterium. GTDB lineage: Bacteria > Zixibacteria > MSB-5A5 > GN15 > FEB-12 > JACZWU01. Next base: position 1,627 of record JADFPZ010000261.1, read on the forward strand.
AATTTCGCTGTTTTTGCTTATATTATAGGTTGTTACAAGTTAGAAGTTATCGGCAAATTTTCAGGAGAAAAATCAATGAAAAAGCTAATTCCTATTGCAGTTATATTGTCTTTTGCTGTTTGGAGCGGTTGCAGCAGCGATGATCCGGCTCCAACCGAACCGCCACCACCACCGCCGCCGGTAAGAGTGGTCGCCAACACATCGGTCAGTGCACCGACACTGTCGTCGGTCGATGAAGCTGTCTGGGATAACGTTACTGAGTTTGTTCTCGATATCTCCACCAGTAACAACCCCAAACTCCCGGCTCCGGCATCAACTAGAGTCTCAGATTTTGTTTATGTCAAAGCAATCGTCAGTGGCGGTGAATTGTATTTGAGGATAGAGTATGATGACAATGATTTGAATCTTTTAAAAAATCACAATTCCATTACAGGTGATCCCACAAACGTTAATTTTGTGACCAATGCCCAAGCGCACGAAGATCAATTATTTGTTCTGTTCTCTGGTCTCCCCAATGGTGCTTACGATGTTTGGAATTGGCGGTCTCTTGAAACAGCACCAGCAGGATTAGCTGAGGGCCGTACTCTTGTCAATGTTAATGATACTCCTGTTACGGACGCTGGGGGGCAGGTGGTTGCATTTTCAAATTTCCCAATAGGCTCAAGACCAACCTGGGTACATAAGGATGGCGCTGCCTTTACCGGAGAAATTCTATATCTTGAAGACCGCGATTCAACATCAAAACATGTTGGCGATCCCTGGGTTATTAATCAGATTGTTCCAGGTTATTATATTGATACATTAGTCGGAAATAGGGTTCATCCTGATTCAGCTCTCGCCCAAAGTCGCTGGGATATTTTCACGGTTTCTTCTTTTGATGCAGTCAATGAAAAGATAACAGTAGTCCTGAAGCGAAAACTTAATACTGACTGGCCGGAAGATTTAGTGCTGGCAGACTCGGTGCAATTTCGCATCGGACTTTTCGATGACCAGTCAGATTTCAATCTAGGCGGCTCAAGACGCGGCTACACCGATCTGTTATGGCTGATTTTGTAAAACGACTGAATTAAAAATTGAATTTAACAGCCGGGATTTATCTAAGCATGGCAGCAACTATGCTCAGTGAATTCCGGCTTTTTTTAAAGCGCGGGCGAACTTGCTTTCTGTTTGTTTGACATAAGGAATATCAAGCTGCGAAAACAGACGGCGCAAAGCAACTTCGACATCATCGATACGTC
>JADFPZ010000262.1 GCA_022562075.1 Candidatus Zixiibacteriota bacterium
CTGCAACTGAAAAACCCTTTATGTCTTTTTTTAGAAAACCCAGACAGGAACAGCCTTGATAAAAATTATCGATATTTACCTGCTCAAGAAATTCTTTGCAGCACTACTGGTAACAGCGGTGGCAGTTGGCTTTACTATTATCATTATAAATATAATCGACCAGCTCCGGTATTTCGTAGATAACGATGTTCCGTTTACGATAATTTTGGAATACTATTTCTATTTTGCAGGCTGGGTTTTGAAACAGTTTTTGCCGATGTTCGTCCTGCTGGCTACTCTTTTTTCCGTATCTCTTCTGGCCCGTAGAAACGAATTTCTGGCGATGAAATCACTGGGGCTGTCGCTCTACCGCCTGGCACTGCCGCTGGTTATCGCGGCGCTGCTGCTGGCGATCGGGCATATTTACTACAACGAAGTGCTCTATGCTAATGCCAATAAACGGCGGGTTGAAATAAAAGAGTATACAATTAAAAAAAGAGCCAGTCGAACTCAGACACATATTAAAAATATCTACCGTCAGATATCACCGGGGCATTTCTATACGATTGGCACATTTAACGTAAAACGACGCCAAGGCGAAAACCTGAATGTATATCAAAAAAGAAACAACAAACTGGCCAGTCTGATTAGTGCCAAGAGAATCGTTTTTGAAGATCACTTCTGGGTGGCTGTTGACGGCTATGTGCGGTTGTTCGAAGATACCGCCAACGAATCATATTATGAATTTGACAAAATGCGCCTGCCGGAGATACAAGATAAGCCCGAAAATTTTGCCAGACGGCTCGGCAAACCGGAAGATATGAGTTACGCCGAGCTCAAAGATTATATCGACATCATGAAACGAACCGGCGGTCCCTATCTTCGGGAGTCAATAGACCTCAAAATCAAAATAGCCTATCCGCTGACATCTGTCATGGTAGTACTCTTGAGCATCCCTTTTGCAGCCAACCCCAAGCGCGGCGGCGTGGCCTTCTCCTTTGCAATCGGCGCGCTTATTTCGTTGACATATTTTGTTCTCTTCAGAGTGCTGCAGTCGGCCGGGTATAATGAAAAAATACCAGAGGACCTGGCAGTCTGGGGAATAAATATTCTCTTTTTTATAATTGGTATTTCTGCCATGATAGGCGCCAGAAAATAGTGCCGCACCCCGATCATATTCAGGTTTCCCAATGACGCAGGCTCGACCTTTATTCCGTCATAGCGAGGAGCGAAGTGACGAAGCAATCTCACATAAGAGAGGCAGACCCTTCGACAGGCTCAGGACAAGTAAGAGCATCTGCCGTTAAAAGTCACCCTTCGGCTCCCACGGGACTTCGTACGCTTCGGGACTTTGCTGTAAGGCTCAGGATAACGGAACTCCTTCCAAAACTTTGGGCCTAAAGTTATTCTTGTCGAAAGGCATTGTCCCCTTTTGGGAAAGCATCCTCATTTTTGGCATACTCGAGTACAAATTCCTGCAATTCCTTTGTCGATGCAGTCAGTACAAACTCATCGCCTTGTAAGATTTCGCGGCTTAGCTCGGTTTTTCTGTCTCGGTACAAGCCTCTAAGCCAGTCAATATCCAGTCCGTCAAGGCGCAAAACATCTTTTTGCAGCGAAACCTTATAGAAAGAATGCGCCGATATCAAATATCCTTTGTGGAATTCGTTGCCGCATTCCGGTTCATCGGGCTGAAGGTTCAAGAACAGATTATCACCGAGTTTTAGCAGATGTGCGGTGAAATCTGACGGAATGGAGTCTTCGGTGTAAATCATTGTATAGGACGAACTGTCATTCTTGATAAATTCATAGCTGATCCCGCCCCCTTCTTCAATCCAAATTCCCAACAGTGACGACTCAAACACCAGCTCATTTTTAGTATAAAGCGGTTGAAGCGACGGAATACAACCGACTAAGAACAAACTGACTAATGCGAAAACAGCCAGACTCTTCGTTTTCATAGGCTCTCCTTTTTAGTGGATAAGTTACTACAAAATTTAATGCTGAGAAGTTGTCTAAGCAAGCTAAAAGTTTGATGTAGAATTGTAGGGCACCATACCCTTTAGCGGTTCTGCTCTTTATTGTTCTTTAGTAGTCAGGACTGCAAGAGTCCTGACCTACAAGAAATCTAATTGCGCTACCTTACGTCCCCATCTCCCACGAGGCCAGATATTTCACCTGTTCCGGGGTCAGTCTGTCTATCGAAATGCCCATTGATTTGAGTTTTAAGGTTGCGATTTTGGTATCGATCTTTTCAGGCACTACATAGACTTTATTTTCAAACTTCTTGTGGTTCTTGACCACATACTCTGCTGCCAGTGCCTGATTGGCAAACGACATATCCATCACCATAGCCGGGTGACCTTCGGCTGCGGCCAGATTAATCAAGCGGCCCTCGCTGAGTATCATTATTCTCTTTTTATTCAGTGTGTATTCGACAACTTCCGGGCGAACTTCACGTCTTTTGGAAGCGGCTTTATTCAGTCCGTCCAGATCAATTTCGACATTGAAGTGTCCGGAGTTGGCCACGATGGCGCCGTCTTTCATTCTTTTGAGATGTCCTATGCCGATAGCGTGCAGGTTGCCGGTGACAGTTACAAATACATCGCCGATAGCTGCCGCTTTGTTAAGTGGCATAACCTGGAAGCCGTCCATGACAGCTTCGATACCCTTTACCGAATCGACCTCGACAACGATAACGTTGGCGCCCATTCCTTTGGCGCGAGTAGCCAGACCGCGACCGCACCAGCCATAACCTATTATTACAAAAGTAGAGCCGGCGATTAACAGATTAGTCGCCCGCAGGATGCCATCTAAGGTAGACTGTCCGGTGCCATAACGGTT
>JADFPZ010000051.1 GCA_022562075.1 Candidatus Zixiibacteriota bacterium
GCGGAAGCATGGCAATTAAGCAATCCACCTATTTTTCAATTAGCTTCGCTTAAAGCCTCTCTCACACTCTTTGCACAAGTAGGCATGTCAGCATTACGACAAAAATCTGTCCGAACTGTTTTTTGAACAATTACAAATTCCCAGACCGGATATATATCTGGGGGTCGGTTCAGGATCGCATGCCGAACAAACTGCCAGAGTAATGGTCGAAATAGAAAAATCCTTCTTGGAAATTAAACCGGACCTGGTAGTAGTCTTTGGTGATATCAATTCAACAATGGCGGCGGCGATTGTTGCGGCAAAATTGTGTATCAAGATTGCCCATGTTGAAGCAGGACTGAGAAGTTTCGATAGCACTATGCCCGAAGAAATCAATAGAATAGTAACAGACCGCTTGTCAGACTATCTGTTTGTCACCGAGCAGTCAGCTCTGGTTAACCTCAAAAACGAAGGTGTTCCGGCAGAAAAAATCTTTTTCACCGGCAATATTATGATTGATTCTTTGGTGGGAAATCTGAAAAAAGCCCAGAACTCGGATATTTTAAATCAGCTCAAGCTGGAATCGGGCAAATACGCAACCGTAACGATGCATCGTCCCTCGAATGTCGACGATAGCGAGACTCTGGCAGGACTGTTTAAAGTTCTAAGCAGCGTCAGCAAAGAAATGCCGGTGGTATTTCCATGTCATCCGCGCACTAAAAACCACATTGAAGAGCACGGTCTTATGAAAGATCTTCACGGCGATAATATTCGTATGATAGAACCTTTGGGGTATCTGGACTTTCTGAAACTTCAGTCGGGCTCCCGCATTGTTTTGACAGATTCCGGCGGGGTTCAGGAAGAAACAACCTATCTCGGCATTCCCTGTGTCACAATGCGTGAGAACACTGAGCGGCCGGTAACCGTTGATATTGGCAGTAATATTTTATGCGGCTCTGACCCGAATCGAATCATAAATGTTACCAATGAAATCTTGAGTGGGACTGTAAAAGACTGCGAAGTTCCCCAGCTGTGGGACGGTCAGACAGCCGGCCGCATAGTGGATATTTTGAAAACTGAAATGACTTTCTGATTATGAGGATATGGGGGTAAATCTACAGGAAATGTCGGGAGTAGTTTTGTTCCGTTAGGACAAGAATATTTTTCCCAGACAGTCAATTGTATCACTAACTAAAAGGTGAGAGAAATCTCGTAAGCGCTTTAGTATCAATGTGATACAATTGACTCGTTGGGGCGCTGTAAATGGCATAGTTTTTGTAATAGGAGTATTAGCTATGGAAGGAATAACTATGCGAAGGACCGCAGGTGAAAATTCATCGCCGTTTTGGAATTCGTTTATACTGCCCATTTTGCGCTATAAACGAATGACCTATGTTATTGTTACAACTTCGACAATACTTACTCTGGGATACTGCCTGATAGTACCAAATCAGTATACTTCGGTTGCCACGATTCTGCCATCGGGAGGCAACAATCAGCTGTCAGAGCTAAAAGATTTGGCAGGAGGGTCGCTGTCTGAACTGGGACTCGGTTCACTGATGCAGGCCTCTGAGAATTCATCTGCTATATATCCTAAGATTCTGTCCAGCCGTTTGATATCAGAGAGGATACTCGGCCAGACTTTTGCATTCACTCACAAAGGTGAAGCTAAGTCTATGACTCTGTTAGATTATACAGAGGCCGCGAACAGCGACAAGGCGCTTTTGAAGCTGAATAAAATTGTCGGAATAAATCTGGACAGACGCACCGGCTTTATCACATTGTCTGCGACAACTACTTATCCGGAATTATCTGCCAAAGTTGTGCACAGCTATCTGGACCATCTTGAAGATTACAATATTAATCATCGTCAGTCCAAAGCCAAGGAAAACGAGCGGTTCATAGCCAGCCGTCTAACCGAATCAAAAAAAGACTTGAGTAAGGCGGAGAGTGAACTGGAAACATTCCGCAACAAAAACCTCAACTATATGACCTCGCAGGACCCGGCACTTCAAAAAGAGCTTTCAGGGATTGAAAGGGAAGTCACGGTAAAAGAGGCGATCTTTTTGACATTAACCAAAAAGCACGAACTTGCCAAACTTGAATCAGTAAAAGATGTGCCGATTGTGCAGGTGCTTGATAAAGGTTCTGTTCCCATAACTAAGACTTCTCCCAAAAGAAGCCTGTATATGATGGCAGCTTTTATCGGCTCATTATTTATGTCTGTTCTTTTGAGCTTATGGTTTGATATATCAGTCAAAAGGGGCTTTCGCACAAATCTTGAAAGAGTGATTCAGTCTCCCGGAATAGAAATGGGACGAATCGAATCACGAATCGCCACCAAAGCAACCTGGTTAGCATCGCTCTTGGATGAACCGGGCCGTCAGATAGGTAGTGACAAGGTAAGCGAGCATGAGGAAAGGTAAAAGGCCGGTAAGAATAGCCCGCGCGGTTATGGACCTGGCGCCTTATAAAGTTAGTAATCAGAAGCCGCTGTTTATGAAACAGTCGGAGAATCCGCTAAAGCTGGACTGGAACGAAAGTACGATTTCCCCCTCTCCAAAAGTAGCCGAAGCGATTTTTGAAGCAGCAACTTCTTATAATCTAAACTGGTATCCTGATGTCGAAGCCAGAGAACTGCGTCAGAAATTGTCCGATTACACAGGTTTAGAGACCGAGTATATCAGCTGTTTTGGCGGTTCGGATATGGCGCTTGAGTATATCGTTCGTACCTACTTAGAAAGCGGTACAACAGTTCTTATGAGTGCTCCAACTTATGATAATTTTCGAGTTTACGCTCAGAGCACCGGCGCAACCGTAATTCAGGTAACTTATGACAATCCGTTTGAACCGGATGTAAGCAGACTCCTAAACAGCATTTCTGCCCGTACCCGCCTGGTATATATTTGTAATCCAAATAATCCGACCGGGGGTATGTTTTCTGAAGAAGAAATAAGAACTTTGCTTGAAAAAGCGCTTCAATGTATGTTCGTAATAGACGAAGCATATTTTGAATTTTGCGGCGAGACAGCAGCAAATTTGGTCAAGAGCTTTAATAATATTATAGTAGCCAGATCTTTTTCCAAAGCCTTCGGATTGGCAGCTCTTAGAATAGGTTATGTCCTGAGCGACCCGGAAAATCTTGAGTATATACATCGTATTAAAGTCGGCAAGAATGTCAACCTGCTGGGACAAATTGCGGCGATGGCAGCTCTTGAAGACGAACAGTATACTCTCGATTATGTGTCCGAGATTAATGACTCAAAAGAAATTTTGACTGAAGAGATGGAAAAGCTCGGATTTGAATTCGTAATCACACCGGCCAATTTTATGTTAGTCAAGTTTTCTAATCCTGCCAAGGGAATTGAACAATTGGAGAACGTAGGAATCTTTATCAGAGACAGATCTACTGTCCCGCAGCTGGAAGGTTTTGTCCGAATTTCGATAGGCACTCTGGAACAAACAGTGAGGCTAATTGAGGCGTTAGGGAACATGAACGATCAAATTACAGGTAAGGATTCAGAACCGGCAGAAGCAATCGTTTCTCACAGAAACTTGAGGGAGACTGTCGGTGTATGAAATTGAAAGCAAGCTTACATTCTCTTTATTCTCAGTTAGGTCCCGGCGGTAAAAGAGCTGCCGAGCTCTTTTATTCTTTAGTCCCACTCAGGTGGAGAAAGAAAAAAGGATTCTGGCGGTATCTCGAGTTCTTAAGAAAATCGCAGTGGAAATCTGCTGATTGGCATAAGGAATATCAAACAGGGCAACTGCAACAGTTAGTACAATACGCCAAAAGTAAATCTCCATATTATATAAAGCTGTTTAAGGAAATTAAGTGCAATCCCTCAGAGATCAAAAAATTAAGCGACCTAAAACACCTTCCCATTCTTTCAAAAAAGACACTTATCGAAAACGCCGGGTTGTTCCTGCCTGAAGATTTTCCGCGTCGTCAGCTTGTCTCTAACAGCACCTCGGGCTCTACCGGTGAGCCGTTCAAGTTTCATCTCGACTACTATGCGGTAATGCGAGAGGAAGCGTTTACAGTCCGCCACTGGGAAAACTGCGGCATGATATATGGTGAACCAACCGTTTATCTTCGAAGCTTTATTCCCAAAGGCAGACAGTCAACCTATTGTTTCGATCCGGTAAATAACCGTCATTACTTTTCGGCTTATCATCTTGACGACAAGAATATTGAATTGTATTGCCGAAAAATGGCAACTTCAAAAGCCCGCTTTATATTCGGCTATCCAAGCTCGCTGGAAGTTCTGGCTGATTATATTTTGAGTCATAATATAGAAATCTTTTTTGAGGCTGCTATCACGGGCTCAGAAATGCTGACCGACAATGCCCGCATAAAAATCGAAAAAGCACTAAGTGCGAAAATTTACGATTGGTACGGTTTAGCTGAGCCGACAGCCATAATGGGGCAATGTCCGGCAGGGTCTTATCATATATTCAGCGAATTTGGCATTGTTGAATTATTGGATGCCAACGGTGAGCCTGTGGAAGAAGAAGGTGAAGTTGGTCGTATAGTAGGGACAAATTTTACTAACCGGGCAATGCCCCTGATTCGTTATGACACCGGTGACCTGGGAGTCTTTACAAAAAAAAGATGTAGTTGCGGACGAGGACTTCCGGTTAGTGTGAAATCTATCGAAGGGCGAAAAGACGACCTTCTCATAGGTTCAGACGGACAGTATCTGCCGTCTGTTAACTTTTATTCTTTGTTTGCAAATTTAAGCGGAGAGGTTAGTCGTTTCCAGTTAGTGCAGAGAGACAAAAACAAATTTATTCTAAGATTGGTTCGCGGTGCGGAGTTTTCCGTTGAAAGCGTCAATCGGATCAGAGAAGGTCTCAGCCGGAGAATTGGTGAATCCTCTCAGATTAAGATCGAAACAGTTGATAAAATCATGCCAACCAGAGCTGGCAAAATTCGCGCAGTTGTCAGAGAGTACAATCCTATATCTACAGTCAAAGAAGAGCAGCATGAAAATTGATATGCATTTGCATACCAGAGCTTCGTTTGATTGCGAGAGCGATCCGGCCGAGATAGTTTGCTGGGCTGCCCGCAAAGGAATTAAGGCGCTGGTAGTTACAGAGCATGATACGGCAGAGGGCTATGACGACTTAAAAGCAGCAGCAGACAAAGCGGGTATCGTGGTTATTCCCGGGCTTGAACATACAGCAGCCAGAGGGACGCACTACTTAATCTATCTAACTCCTGAACTTCCGCTGCCGTCAGACGATATGGAAATGATTAAAGAGGTTCATTTTCGCGGCGGACTTGTGGGAATAGCACATCCTTTCAGGAGCGACACCGGTATCATCTACAATCAGATTGAGAATAATTTATATTCAGAAGATGAAGTATCAAATATTTTATCGGCAGCAGATTTCATCGAAGTTTTTAATGGTAAGTCTACAGTAAAGCAAAATACTCAGGCGCTGGAACTTGCCGCGCGATATCCGAAATTAAAACGGATTGGCGGCTCTGATTCACATCATCCCTCGACCATAGGCTCTGCACATACGGAAATCGCCGGATTTAAAACTGGAACTGTTTTGGAAATGGCCGAAGGTTTTCGCAATTTGGAAACCAAAGTAATCACGCTTGCTGAGCTGGACGAATCGACTTCTGAAAAAACTATCAAAAGAGGAGCTGAAGGAATCAGGAAGCTGATGGTCAAACTTAAACCATACATCCCTGCCAGAATATGGCGTATTGGCAAGTCCGCTTATAGAACTGAAGTGAATAGAATAGCCAATAAAAAGGCAGCCAAAAGTATCACGAGGCAGCAATAAAAAATGCGCTTCATTCATTCAGCCGGAGCAACTCTTGTTTTCAAAGCTATCGCCATGATAGCAGGACTGGCAGCATCGGTAATAATAGCCAGAGTGCTCGGAACCGAGGGAAGAGGTGTTTACGCATTGGTCATGTCCATTATCGTTATGGCAGCCAGTTTTGGAGTTTTTGGTCTTACTGCCTCTAATACTTATTATGTCGCCGGACAGAGTAAACGGGTTCGCGCGATAGGTCTGCACTCGCTGCTGGCGGGTATATTGGGTACGCTTTTGACAATCTTAATAGTTCTTGGCGTTCGTTACGCCTATCCTTCAATACTGCAGGGGCTGAATGATTATCTTTTATGGCTGACTCTGGCAATCGTTCCTCTGTTTATGTGGGGTAATCTATTTTCTTTTGCTTATTTGGGCAGAGGCAAAATTTTTGCGTTTAATGCCTTTGAAACAACGCAGAGAGTAATCTTTTTCGCATTGTCAGTATTGATGCTCTGGGTAATGAGCACAACTTTTGAATTATATTTTGCAGTCGTTCTGGCAGTAGTTGCTGTTTTAGTATTCTCATATATGGCAGCATATTTTGTAAAGGCGCCCGAAGGGCCGCTTTTCAGTTCAGAACTATTAAAGCCATCATTCGCTTACGGAATCAGGGCGTATGTAGCTACGCTTTTAACACTGGCGGTGATGAGATCAGCTGTGTTTTTTGTAAACTATTTTGGAGGAAACAGAGAGGCCGGGTTGTTTGCAGTGGCGCAGCAGGCAGCTGAGCTATTAATTATAGTGCCGGGCGTAGTTGGAACTATTCTGTTTGGAAGAATTTCCGGTGGTGATAGTGACAATCTTACACCCAAAGTTGTCAGAACGATTGCGTTTGCATTCTTGCCGGTTAGTATCGGGCTCTTCTTTGCAAGTGATATTCTGGTCGTCTCTATTTTCGGGGCTGAATTCTTACCAGCGGCAGGAGCTCTCAGATGGTTAGTACCAGGCTCATATTTGCTCGGGCTGGAAGTTTTATTGGCCAACGACATTGCAGGCAGGGGTTATCCCTGGACGGCAGTTTTGTTCTGGGTGCCGGCCTTGATTCTCAATTTCACAGCTTATTATTTCCTGATTCCAAGCATGGGCATAAACGGTGCCTCGATATCATTGTCTCTGTCGTTTGCACTCATGTTTGTTTTAATCTCTGTCTATTACATGCGCACCAGAAACGTGAGTTTTTCCGAACTGTTTGTTATAAAGTCAGAAGATATCAGAACTCTTTTACAATTGCTGAAAGCTCCTCTGAAAGAGGGGAAAAAACATTCAGACAAGGATGAATGTGATGAAGCTGCGTCCGATCATAATAAAGATAAAGCTCAAGCTCAAAGCGTTATCGGTTAAATACCGCCCTAGAGTAAAGCCTCTGGCGATTGATGCTTTTTATGAAAAGCATTGGAACGGCTCAAAACCTGATACCAGTTTTTTCGCTAATCGAACTACATCAAAATTCTTTTTCGATTCAAGCAGCCGGGATAGCTATCTGAAAATTCTCAGGCAGTTCTTTCCCCAAAATTGTCATAAAATCATAAGTGCGGCTGACAAAATTCTGGAGAATCGTTTTGACATGCTTGGCTCCGGAGATTACAAATTCAGAGAATCTATTAATTGGCACCTTGATTTCAAAAGCGGTTTTGTATGGCCAAAGAAACATTACACGGAAATTCGGATTGTAAACTTAAATAATAGCGCGGATATCAAAATCCCCTGGGAGCTCTCTCGGCTGCAATTTCTGACAACACTTGGCCGGGCTTATTGGCTGTCTGAAGACGAAAAATACAAAAATAAATTTGTGCAAATTCTGACAGACTGGGAAAAAGATAATCCGGTTGATATTGGCGCCAACTGGACCTGCAGCATGGATGTAGCCATTCGTGCTGTAAATGTAATATGGGGACTTCAGCTTTTTAGCAAGAGCAATGAACTGCACAGCATTGTGGTACAGAAAGCAATAAGACTTTTGTACTACCATGCTCTTCATATTGAGCGGAATCTTGAAGTGATAGCCGATGGCGCCAACACGAATCACCTGATAGCAGACTACATAGGCCTGTACTATATCGGATTACTTTTTCCGGAATTTGACCGTTCGGAAAAATGGCTGAAAATCGCAGAAACCGGTTTGGAAAAAGAGATACAGCTGCAAGTTCTCGAAGATGGCGCTGATTATGAATGCTCTTTTTCTTATCACCGGTTAGTACTGGAAATGTTTCTGTCTGTTTATATTCTTGGGCAAAAAAACGGCAGAGTGCTTTCGACGGATTATCGCAATAAACTTGCGGCTATGATAAGATTTTCGTCGGCCATGACAGCTCCTTCCGGCAATACTCCTTCCATTGGTGATAACGATGACGGCTTTTTGGTTATGCTGGATAATAACAACCCGATGGATCACCGGCACTTGATCGACACTGGAGCAATCGTGCTGGACTTGGAAGTTCCTGCAAATGTGACCAGTTGTGAAGAACGTCTCTGGTATCTTGGTCCGGATTCTTTAAGAATCGAACAGGCGACATCAAAACCGAAATCTCGCTTTCTTAAATCAAGCGGCTATGCAGTCATAAGAGATGATAGAACACATTTGACATTCGATGCAGCTCCAATTACCGGTCTCGGATTTGGCGGGCATAAGCATAACGATTTGCTGTCGATTACTCTTGAAATCGACAAGGTTCCTTTTTTAATTGATTCGGGAACCGCTTGTTATACTTCGGATTATCATAAAAGAAATTTAAGCAGGTCAACCGCAGTGCATAATACTATACGATTAGATGATCAGGAGCAGGTGTCTTTCTTTGATAAACTTTTATTCCTTATGCCTCCTGATGGCAAACCTAAAATAGATTTGTGGACTTCGCTAAATGATAAAGTAATTGTCAGCGCCACGCACAAAGGTTACCTGCGATTAGCTGATGAAATTATTCATAGACGGACAATAGAGGCATCGCTGGCTAATCAAAGCTTTGAAATAACAGACGAACTTACAGGTAACGGTATCAAAGAACACAAAATTGAATTGTCATATTTGACTGCCCTTGAATGCAAAGAGCAATCCAAGCGGGGCGGATTTATCATAGTTGACGATGACGGTAAGTCTCTTGTCTTGACAGTCGCAAGTGAGGTGGCAATTCAGTCCGGAATCGTGCCGGCAGAATATTATCCCCGTTACGGTGTGACAGCTAAGGCCAGCAAAATCATATTTGAGCTAAAATCAAAGATGCCGGTAAAGATCACAACTTTCATGAAATACGTTAGGTCGCCGATTGACGTCTCTGAGTCAGAAAATTATTTTGCCCGGGTTCGTCATACTGAGAAAGTTAATATTATATGACGACTCTGGCCATAAAATATGTTGGCTCTAATCAATACCGGTTGTTCTGGGCGATGGTGACAGCTGTGGCCACTGTAATTCTATTAAATTTCGGTATTACCCTGAACCAGGGGCTGGCGCTTTTATTCAGTGCCACTGTGTTGACTATTTGGTCAAGAAACAGGGAGAACGGACTTATCGCGGCTATTTTATTTTTTATGGTAAAGCCCCTGTTTGTCAGAATCGCTTATGCCTCTGATTCTCATTTCAACTCTGGCGGTGGAATGGACCTTTTGGGGATGACCCCGGCTTTGCTACTAGCAGGACTGATAATCTGGCACAGTTTCGATAGAGCTTCAAGGCACGAGCCACTTTTTGAAGGACGGACCAGATTGCTGCTTGGTCTCTTTTCTGTAGTGGCATTCCTTTCAATATTTAATCCGGCTAACTCGTTAATGGTTGGGTTCGGGGGATTTCAAAGAAATATCCTGCCAAACATGTTGATAATGCTGACAGCTTCGTTTCTGTTTACAACCAAAGAAAATTTGAACAAGCTTACTAAAGCTTTGATTATTCTTGGCTTGATCTCATGCGTCTATGGAATTGGACAGCATTTACTCGGCTTATATCCCTGGGAGAAAAGCTGGATATTAAATGTCGCGTTCAGAGAGAACACCCACGGCTGGCTGACTGTCGGACTGCGCGGAGTAGAGTTCAGGCTGTTTTCAGTCTTTTATAACTACATGGATTTCACTTTCTGCAATGTGCTTATATTCTTGATGGCGATAAGTTACGGACCCGGACTCAGTGGCAGATGGCAAAAGTTGCGATACCTCTATCTAATTCTATGGATAGTGATTCTGGCTCTGTCACTGGAGAGAATGCCCATGATAATGACCATGGTCGGCACCGGTGCTGTCTATCTACTAAGGAGCTCCAAGGCCAAGCGCAAAAAAGTCTTGATGATTGGAACGCTTGCAACGGCCTGTTTCTTTGTAACATTAAACCTGGCCGAGCCATTACTAAAGAGCAGCGGTGCAGATAAATTAATCAGACTGGCAGAGCTGGCTGATCCTTTAAGTGCAACCTCAATATCAGACAGAATGAATCGCAAGTGGGAACCGACATTAAAAACTATTGCGGCCAATCCTCTGGGAGTGGGTATCGGATTCGGAAGTCAAACTCGCGCCAATAAAGCAGCTTCGAAATCAAATCTCTGGGTCGAGCCGCATAATGAACTTCTCCAAAAGACATTAGAGACCGGAGTTATTGGAGGAATCATATTTCTGATACTGCTTATTTCTCTATTCCGTGAGGGACTAAAATTAGGACGTGGTGAAGGCTCAATCAGCCGATTCGGATACGGCTTTGCTGCCGGTACAATTGCCTTCTGGCTCTGTGGCATTGTAAATGTACCGTTTTCGGGCTCTTCCGGACTGTTATACTGGACCCTGGCCGGAGCAGTAATAGGGGGAATTAATACTTCACATTGTGCTAAAAATGAACAGATTTATGCCGATAAAATTAGCAATGCGAGCGCAAAAGAGGAAAATGCGCCCGTTACAGATAAAAAAGGGAGTTGAGTTGGCAAACATTGGACGTAAGCGTTTCTTAATCATTTCATATTCCTACACACCGTTTTTAAATCCACGTTCGTTCCGCTGGACTGCTATAGCAGAAAAGTGGGTGCAGCAAGGCGGAAAAGTAGATCTGGTTTGTTCCTGGTTGCCAGGGCTAAGTAGATGTGAAGTTGTTAATGGGGTGCAAGTCCACCGAGTTGGTGGAGGAATTATCGAGATCCTGCGCTCAAAATTTAGTCAAGAGAGTAAGTCAGCTAGCGAAGACAAAAAATCCACCAACAGTTCAATTGTTAAAAAAAGCAGATTCAAATCGCTGATTATGACTGCGGTCAGGTTAATACATGATATTTTCTGGAAGAACTTATACTGGCCGGATTATGCCTGCACCTGGATTGGTCCGGCGTCGAACAAAGCACTCGAGCTTTGCAGAACGGAAAATTATTCAGCCATCATTTCAGTATCCGATCCGTTCTCATCCCATCTGGCCGGACGGAAAGTGAAATCAGACTATCCACAAGTCATTTGGCTGGTAGATATTGGTGACCCGTTCTGCTTTCGCGATGATATCCCCGTTAATAATTTGAGATTATACAAGAACTTAAATATAAAAGTGGAGCGCGAGATATTTAAGGAGGCCGACAGCATTTCGGTAACCTGCCAGCCAACAGCAGATGAATACGTCGAGCTGTTTCCTGAATTCAAAAATAAAATAGAAGTAATACCGCCTTTACTATCGATTACTCCCGGGCAGAAAAGGGCAGGTTCGTTTTTTTCTGCGAGCAATAGCTTAAGAATTCTTTACATCGGCACATTGTACCGCTCGATTCGAAGTCCGGAGTTTCTGTTGAAACTATTTGCAATGCTTAGTCAGCAGAATCCGGGCAACAGAATAGAGCTGCACTTTGTCGGCGCCATTAATAAGTGCGAAGATCTTTTTGAGCAGTATCGTCAGCTGATTGGCAATCAGATATTTCTTCACGGACAGGTCGACAGGGATAGTGCAACGTGCGCTATGGAGGAAGCCGACTTATTAGTTAACATCGGTAACGGCAATCGCTATCAACTGCCCAGCAAAATCGTGGAATATGCCTCACTGGGGAAACCAATTCTTAACCTGAGTACAATTGACGAAGACAGCTCACAGCTGTTTCTGAAAGATTACGCGGCAATTCTTAATTTGCGCTGCCAGGGAAAAGTACCCTCGGAAAGCGATGTTATCGAAGTTATGAATTTCATCAGGGGTATTCCTTACAAATTTGACCAGAGCTACCTTTACGAGCTACGGGAAAGTTTTGGCATTGAAGCAATCTCTGAGAGTTATTCATATTTATTAAATCCGGGTGAAATCCATAGCGATTCAACTTTCTTTCCGCTGGAGAGTGAAAAAGAGAACAAACAATATGCCTTATCAGAGCAACAGGAGCAGCACGCGTGAAAATAGTAATTAAAGCGACTCATATCGCCGAAGGAGGCGGTCTCACTCATATTAATAAGATGATAGAGTGGTTTGGGAAACTGGCTCCTAAAGTGGAATTTCTACTGGTTGGAAAATCAGGACAGGAGGAGATGTTCATTCCCCCGCCAAAGAATTTCACTTACAAATTTCACCGTTTTCCGTCTTTGAATATTGCCACCCGGTTAATTTGGGATCGATTCATTTTTCACAGAATCCTGAAGAAAACGGGTTCTGATTTACTGTTTGAACCGGGGAACACGGGAACGATGAACGCCTCCTGCCCTAAAGTCTCGCTAGTACATAATATTGCGCCTTTTGATGAGCATTACTGCAATAGTGAGTCACTATATCAAAAATTTCGCAACCGGGCACTGCAAAATGAAACTGTAAGAAGCATTAAATCTTCTGCGGGAGTTATCATGCTTTCCGAATATTGCGACAAATTTTTTGACAAGTATATCGAAAGAAGCAGAACCAAGACGGCAGTAATTTATCACGGAAAGCCGGAGTATAACAGCAGCGAAACCGATGAATGCGCCTTAGATGGCCTGGGAATCAGAGGCGAGTTCTTATTATCAGTTTCTCATATTTGGCGTTACAAAAAATTAAAGGAATTGGTGCAGGCCTATTTTCTTGCCTTAGAATTAAACCCGCACCTGCCTACTTTAATTCATGCCGGAACTGTCTACGACGAGAAGTACTACCGTGACATAATTGCAATTGTAAAAGAGTCGAAATTTGCTGACAAGGTTCTGTTTCTAGGCCAAGTCGATCCAGTACGGCTTCAGGCTTTGTATCGAAATTGTCAGATGTTTATTTTCCCATCAGTTTTGGAGACATGTTCAATTATTCTTATCGAGGCTTTAGCAAACGGGTGTGCTATGGCCTGCTCTAACAAGAGTGTAGTTCCTGAAATATGCGGTGATGCTGCTGAATATTTTGATCCTGAAGATGTTTCGGACATCGCCCGAGTTATCATCAAACTTTCCGAGGATAAGGATTACAATACTATATTGCGGGGCAAAGCAAGGCGGCGGGGAGCCGATTTCAGCTGGGAAAAGACGGCCTCGGAGTCTCTAAGGTTTTTTGAAGAAATCGTGAAAGACAACAGAGAAAAAACAACCGAATGGAGCAACCAACTATAATGGATTACTTGCAGCAATCGCTTGGATTTAAAATCAAGAAAGTAGCCAGATATATTTCTCTCTATGGGCTGTCACGGACTTATATGAAAGTTTTAGGCCAGTTACATACCAGACGACAGTATAATGCCCTCCCCAAAAACAATTGTAATAATAAGAGAGGAGAGCGCATTGGCGTCATTGGCTGTGGCAATTTTGCGTTTACAACTATCGGATAC
>JADFPZ010000052.1 GCA_022562075.1 Candidatus Zixiibacteriota bacterium
TAATTGAAGAGACAGGATAAAGCGCTTTCTAAATCAATCCTGCCTTTCCAGCGCAGGCTGGAATCCATCTTTGATTTAGTCTATATTACGATCTCATGGCATACGCTTACGTCTACATACTGGCCAGCCAGAAAAACGGCACACTCTACACCGGCGTAACGAGCGACCTGATAAAGCGCGTTGATGAACACAAGCATGATGTCAATGATGGCTTTACGAAGAGATACCAAGTACATAGTCTGGTCTACCATGAGTGTCACGATGATATCAATGCTGCTCGGACCAGAGAAAAGCAGATTAAGGCTTGGAAGAGGCAATGGAAGATAAATTTGATTGAGAAAGAGAATCCGGAGGGGTGGGATTTGTTTCCGGATTTGATCGAATAAGATGGACCCCAGCCTGCGCTGGGGAGGCAGATGGCGATACTGGAAAGACAGAAAGGAATTGGAGTCCAGCCTGCCCCGAGGCCTTGCTCCCTAATTAATACTCGGGACCATGGTCGAGACTAAAGCGCTGGGGAGGCAATCGGGACCATGGTCGGGACTATAGCGCTGGAAGGACAGTATGCCACTCAAATCCCTGCATAATAAGTTTCCAACCCCTTATTACTATGAGACCGGCCAAAATCAAATTCGCTACAAGTTCTATTAGTTGGAAAGTAAAATATGACAAAACGAACCCATTTGGAATCATATAGCTGTCACACGAACTTTGGCTGCAATATTTTGCATAGGCTGTTCTCGCCGTTGATGTTGGCAATCAGTCCCGGGCAGGTGTCGATAAAGAGCGTCCTCATAGCTGCCGATACAAATCTAATACGTAGGGATTTCGAAAAGAGGAGAAAAATATGTCTACAACGAAAGTTATGCCGGGACAGGAAAGCGAGACTTCCGAATTCATGAGAGCCGAAGCAAAGCGGCTCATGGATTTTAAGAGGGAGTATGTAAAAAATGACGAGACTCCTTGTCCAAAATGCGCAACATTCGTCAGTATCCGGGCTGTCAAATGTCCGCAATGCACCTCTGATATCTCACAACACACTAGGAACGTTCGCGAAGAGCTAAATAAACTTAAAGAAGTGACCGGACAGTTGCATGATTTGCACCGGCAGGAAATGGAACTTATTAAGCACGAAGCCAGCGACAAATCGGTCTGGGAAAGAATCCAAAGTTTCTTCAGCGATGCGAAATTTGTTCAGGATATGAAGCTGGTACTGCCTTTCATTATTGGTTTATTTGGACTTCTCATATATGCCAGTGGCAAATTAAGTGGTTTCATGTTTCTGCTGACGCTCCTCGTCGGCGGATTTGTTATATCATTTCTGTTTAAGAAGTGGGGCTTGACAAAGTACATCACTCTTGATTTGTACCGTGGGTTCATAATCGCCGGGCTGTTCGTCATTCTCAGCAGTGCGACATTTGAGACCTCAACATTCTGGCCAGAGATGTCGTTTTTGACTCAGACAGTTGAGATCCGCAGTGAATCAGCGAACATTCGTCAGTCACCGACCACGAATTCCAACATTGTCACAACGGCCGTCAGAGGCGACAAACTGGTAATTCTCGAAAAGAGAAATCCGTGGTACAAAGTAAAGACATCGTCAGGCACTGTCGGCTGGGTTCATTCGAGCTTACTGAACAATCCTTAAATCAGGGCTGGCTAATCTCACAGGGTCTTACGTCCGCAAGAGCTCTCTGATACTTGGCGCCGGGTGGCCCGCTATTTATAGTGGGTTCCTTTCTCTTTCTATCAGAGTCAACCTTAGAAAGGCCCGTAATGAATAAGTAGCCTTAAATCTTTTTTTGAAATTATTACGGTCGTATTACCATCCGCAGTTACCGTTATAATTGTATCACCGTTTACGATTCTCGGTTCAATTTCCTTCGGATTGAAATCAACTAGGTAAGTTGTATCGTTCTCCATGAGATACATTACCAGCATCGCTGTGTCAAATTCTGCTTTCACAACTTGAATCACGGCGACGTTAACAGCTTTTAGCGCGTTTTCATCAAATGGAGGATTAACACTTTTATAACTGCTGTACAATCCCTCTGGCCTAAGAGGAAAACCGTATTTGTTGCAAGCAGAGATACTCAGCCAAACTGCCATAGAACAAGTGATAAGAAAATATAAACTCAGGAGATTGCGAGCGAACATTGAGCCCCTAATTCACACTCTGTCTGATATCACGGGAGCGGTCAACGTCGCCGTTCTGTTCGTAATAATCGTTATGATAACCATGAATCGGTTTTAACTGGTCGAGCCAGTAAGCCTTGTCATCACGATGGCAGACAATCATGCGCTGTTCATCGCGCGCACTTTTGGCACGGTGATATTTGAGATAAATATGCCTTTCATCCACGCCGACAATTTCAATTTTGCCCGACTCGTGAGACATGGCATATTTCAGACGCTTTGAGAGTCCTGAGCATTTCTTCTTGGCCTTTTCAATTTTCTGGTATGCTTCGACTATCGGCACTTCAAACGGCTCGTTGCCTTCGGTCGGTCTCCCCTGAAAAACATAATACTGCGGCACGCCCATATAAGAAAGTTCGTTCCAGAGCTCGGCCATGACATCGGGGTCATCGGAGATACCGCGGATAATAGGATTCTGATTAACGCAGATAACACCGGCATCAATTAGCATGGCGACTGCCTCACGTGATTCCGCGGTCAGTTCGCGGGGATGGTCGTAGTGGCACATCATGTAGATACGTTTCTCCGGAGTAGAATATTTTTTGAACAGCTCCATCAGAGCCGGGTCGTTGGTAAATCGAAAGGGATTAAAGGCCGGCATTTTTGAGCCTATCCTGATAATCTTGAGATGGTCAATCTCTCTTAGCGAGGCGAAGATTTTTTCTAACTTTGGCGTCTGTAATATCATCGGGTCGCCGCCGGTTAAGAGAACGTTTGAGACTTCCGGGTGATTTCTGATATATTCTAAACCGCCGCTTATGTCATAGGTAACTTCATCGTTATCGTTCATAAACAGCCGTTTGCGGAAACAGTAGCGGCAGTAGGCACCGCAGACCTCGTTGACCAAAAGCAAAACAGTCGTGCCATATTTGTGCTGGACACCTTTTTCGACTGTTATAGCTTCTTCGTTGGAGGCATCGAGAATCCCCCATTCGTTTAGTTCCCGTTCATCAGGAATGACAAGCCTTCTTATGGGGTCGTTGCGGTCTTTCCAGTCTATCAATGAGACATAATAGTCGTTGGTTCTGAAGGCAAACTTTTTGGCGACTTCTTTGAGCTTTTCCTTTTCGGTTTCAGAGAGGCCGGGAAGCTTGTCAATTTTGAGAATATATTTTGCTCTTTTTCTTTTCTCCGTACCGTCTTTTATTGGGGGGCTTGAGCTCATCTCCTAAGCCTCCTTTCATTAGATCAAAAAGTTGTACGACTCATATATTTAGAAGGTTACCGGTATCTTCGCTTCCGGACGGTCGTCATTCGCCGCGGAATTTCCGTGATATTACCCAAGGCGATAAACCTTCCAGTGGGGTTGACCATCTTCGGTCAGCAATGAGAATCAGGCCAGATAGCTAAATTGAAGCTCTTTATTATTATTCGCCTGTCTATCGTTATAATATATTAACGAATAGGCGCTCTGGCAAGCTTTGCGGCGCAGAAATCACCAAAATCAGGCTGATTTAAAGGCTATCAACATGGGGTTAAGAGAGTTAACACCATGCAATAGTGATTTTAGCGTCTGATCGGGTCGATTTGGATTCCAGTTGCCCCAAGTATCTGCCGCACAAAAGGATCATCGAGATTTCTCTTATATTCCGAATGCATCAGAGCCGCTCTTTGAATCTGCTGATACTCTCTTTTTTGCTGCAGAACCGCCACTAATTTACGGAATGAATAGGTGTTGTTGGCGTTGGCTTTAAAAGAGTCCCATAGAAGTTTCAGACCCTCATCGTACATCTGCGTATCTCCGTTGCGTTTACTGATCTCGACTTTGATCAACCCCAAATCCTGAGAATAAAACATGTTTTCGGGATTGGAATCTGAGAATGACTTAAGGGTATCATGAACAAGCTGCAAAATAGAATCCCCTTTGCTGCTGTCTCCTCTGACATCATAAAGGGCAGTCAATAAAAGACCAGTTTGCCAGTATTCCGGATAAACGTTGATAAGTTTTCCGGCCAATTTTATAGCCCGGGTAGTATCTCCATTTTTCAACAGGGCATCGTAGATGCGGATGGCGTTGACCCCCATTGTCACATACACGCCGGTGGCATTGTCATCACGATAGACCGAGGCATCGCTGTAGCCAGCGTACTCATATTCGTTCATATAAAGATCATAGCCCTTGTCAACATCGACAAGTCCCTCCGGCGGGTTACGGTCGAGTCTATAAACCACTCCTGTAGCAGTAGCCCTGCTTCTTAAATTGAGAGGAGAGGCGGCATAAGGAGGGGAGCTGAAATATATCGGGTTTTCCCATTTGTTTTCTAAAACTATACGGTCAACCAGCATATCCTGAACTTTGACAATCTGGCCATTGTAGCGTGTGGCCTGAAGATAGGTTTGACGACGGTTCCGGGGAATATCAATGAACATCCTTTTAGGTCTGAATGTTATGTTGCCTGAACCATCAATGTATTCGTCCCAGAGAATCTGGTCTTTTGAAAGATTTATCGGCACACCAAAACGGTTTTGTTGCTGTTCAGCGTACCAGTCAGTATTGAGAAGCGACAGATTTACCACTCGAATATCTGTGCGGTAGCCGTAAACTTCCTGCATGCACCATAGCGGAAAAGTGTCGTTGTCACCGGAAGTAAACAAGATTGAGTTTTCAGCGCAGCTATCTAAAATATTTGCCGCATACAAGTACGGGATATAATTGTTTGAGCGGTCGTTATGGTGGTAGCTGTGCCCAAATGATATTCCGGGCAAGAGCGCAAGAATAGCAGAAACATAGACGATTTTTTTGCCAAGCTCCGGTGAGGAAGCCGCCAGTTTGTCACGGATAATCATTATCAGGGCTGAGATGCCCATGCCCATGGCAATGCCAAAAAAGACAAAGGCCGGCGTAAAGAAATAGTCACGGTTGCGGACTTCCTGATAAGCGTCGGTGGTTCTAAAATCATACTGGGTGCCGTCGGCAAAATTCATGTAGAGCACCAGACCGGCTGAGCATATTAAGAAAAGCGTAAAAAACGGCAGACCGATTTCCAGCCGTTTTTTTATGGCCACAACCATTCCCAGTATGCCTAAAGAGAAGAAAACGCTCAAGAACAGCCAGCCGCCGGGAGAATACTGTTCTTCGAAATACGACCAGAAGCCCATATTGGCGTGACGACCGAACTGGTTTTCCCATTTGCCGCGGCGGTCAAACATGCGGTCTGTCATCGAAGTCTGTCCGTACTGTTTGCGGTCGAGGAAATCTATAAAAGTCTTAAAGCTGCGGGAGGGATTGTTCTCGTCAATGTTAGGGTTCTGCGTAGAGCGAATTGGTATATACAAATGAGATGACATACCCAGAAAGCCCACAAAGATGATAGCCAGCCCTGATTTCCAGTGCAGATTCCATTTGTATTTTGTAGCTAACGCTCCCAGCAAAGCCAGCAATATGAAAGCAATCGGAGTTATCATCAGGTACTTTTCAAAGCCTATCATAACAGTAGAGACCGAGGCAACCGCAATCAGCAAGGCCCAGTTAATGCTCCTGAAAGTCAGACCGAACAAGACCATGCCCAAAACCGCTGATATAAAATAGAAATTTGTGGAGATTTTAGCAATGTTGATACCTTCACCATGTTCGGCCATCAGGAAAATTAGAAATAGTTCAACTATTATGAATCCGCAGATAAGCGACCAGTCCCGTGTTGAAGCTTCTTTTTTTATTATGAAAAAGACTGCCGCGATCGGCACTACCAAAAATACAGTCATATGGGCGCCAATCCCCAAAAGAGCCAGGTAAATGGACAGAATCATCAGCCGCTCGGCTTTGGCAGTTCCTCTGGCTTCAAAGTATTTCAAAGTCAGCCAGATTATAGCTACTGAAAGCGCCAGAGCCAGGCCGTAGACCTCTGCCTCGACTGAGTTAGCCCAGTTGGTCCGGCCAAAAGCTACAAACAGACCCCCGGCAAAGCCTCCGATATAGGCTATCATACGGTTGGTTTTATCATCCCGCTTTTTGCCAAAGAAATAGCCGACCAGTCTAACCGTCAGCAGATAGCTGAAAAGGGCTGTAAAAGCCGAAGAAACCACAGAGATGTAGTTTATTCTGTATGAGATATCATCCACAAAAGGGATCAATGAAATGACCCTGCCCAATAGGACAAAAACCGGTGTTCCCGGCGGATGGGGAATTCCCAGAATATAAGCACAGGCAATGAATTCGCCACAGTCCCAGAATGAAAGAGTGGGCTGGACTGTCAGGGCATAAACCACAAAAGAGAGCAAGAATACTACCGCGCCAATAAAGGCATTGGTGCGGTCAAATTTTTCTCCGTCAGGTAGCACAGATATGGACAAGTAAACCTCCTAAAGCCGTCTTAATGCTTACCGATAAATATAAGTAGCCAATAATTGGCCTAAGTAAATGTATCGTATCCTAAGGCACAACTCTAAAGTTGTACAAGTAGGGCTTATTGAAAGATTAAATCATTGAGGTTAAATTATGTTTATCTGGTGTTCAATACTATTCGGACTTGGGATTCTGGCTTTCCTGGATTCTATTTTCAATATGGGTGATATATTCCGGCAGGTGAACTCAGTCTTCTTTATGCTCATTTCTCTGGCGCTTTTGATTCGGACAACTACCAAGATGAAGACAAAAAGCAAAGAGAATTATGAACACCGGGTTTATAATCTTGAGCAGCAAGTGAAAATACTAAAAGAAGGCCGCGAAAAGCTTCAGGAATATTAGCTTGGGGCACTAACTGACTCTGCCTCTCTTAGTATCTGCCTGACTTTATTTATAAAGGGGTAATTGGGATAGCTTTCCAGAAGTGTTTTGTAGATCTGTTTCGCTTCATCTCTTGAATCGATCGAATCATCTGAATCAAAAAGAATATCCGCTTTGATTTTAAGTCCAAAGGGCAGGTAATACGATTCGGGAAATTCTTTGGCCAGCCGGTCGACATAGCTTACAGCTTTTTTTTCATCTCCGTTTTCCAGTACGATTTCTGTTATCTGAAACAAGGCCATATCTGCCAGAGCTTTGTTTCGAGCATTTACTGCGGAAGTAAGACGGTAAACAGCTGAGTCAGGCCGGTTCATTTCTTCAAAAAGATAGGCGCCTGCAAAATAGTCAAGGAGCTCTGTTGCATTTTCAGCGCGGTCTATCAAAAGCAGCAGCTTAATGGCATCGTTGACATATAATCCTTTGGGATGTTTTACTATCAATTCATTAAGAAGCGCGCTGGCTGAGTCATATTTTTTATCGTAGAAACTTATCAGGGCTAAATTATAAATGACAAGTTCTGATATGCGGGAGTTTCTTCGAAGCGCCTCAAGTTCAGCATATTCTTTTCTGGCGTTTTCCAAATCGCCCATTTTCATATAGGCCTTGGGAATACCAAGCGTCGCTTCAGTATAGAACTGTCCGGCAAAATAGTGAGTTATGACTGAGTCAAAATATATCAGAGCCAGATCGGGTTGGTTGGTTCTATTCAGATAAATAGATCCGATTCGATAAGTTGCTTCCCCTTTATCCTGAGCTCGAGGGAATGTTGCCGCGATGGTGTCATAGATGGCGATTGCAGCGGCATGTTCAGCCGTCTCTTCGAGGGCTTTGGCATACTTAAAATAGAACTCCCCTTTGAACGGTTTATTGGCAATGTCCTTGACTACGTGCTCACACATCCTGATCGCCTGAGGATAAAGTTCACGTTCCATTGTCTCTCTTAAGTACTGCATGATACTGGCGCCTCTGAAATTTTCTGCAGAATCCTGTTTCAGCGCAAAATGATAGGCGTCATCGAATCTCTCTGTCTTAAGATAGTAGGCTGACAAAAGACGGAAAACACGTCCAGACGTGTCAACATGGGAAAAGCCGACTAAAGCTTCTTCCGCTATTCTGGCCGACTCCCCGAAACTGAGAAGTTCCGAAATTCCCTTTTCTGCTTTGGCAGCAAATCGTGAACTGTCCCTGATGATCTTAAAGTATTCCTGGCAGGCTTCTTTATAGGCACCTCTGCCTTTGAGAATTCCGGCACGTTCCATGGCCATTACAGTTGAATCATTGGAAATCTTTCTTAAATTCAAAATTGCTTCAAGAGCATCTTCTTCTAAATTCGCCTGGACCATGCTTCTGATAACAGAAGCAGGCGCCCCCGGACGCTTGGGGTCGACCTGACTGAGCAGGTCTTTGTAAATCTTTTTCCCCTCATCCAGTTTCCCCTGACCTATAAGAGACTCTGCCAGATTTAACTGGTAACTGACATTGCCGGGGAATTTCTCAAGCAGCCTCCGCAGCAGCAGCTCCCCTTTGGAGTATTGTTTGAGATGCTCATAGCAGCTTTTAAGTGAGTTGGTTATTACTGAATTATCGGGGTCAATCTCATAGAGAGTTTCAAGAACGTCTGCAGCAGCTTGAAAGTCTCGTGAAGACATCAGTCGGCGCGCCAATTGGAATCTGGGGTCGGTTGACAGCTGGTACTGAACTTCGCCGGACGGCTTCTTTAGTTTGCGGCCTTCTGTCACTCCTGCGCTCAATTGCGACGAAAGAGTAAGCAGGCAAATAACAGCAAATGTAAGAGAACGACCAGAGCGCATTTAGTTTTGAGAATTAATTTGGTTCACTCTGCCGCCGGATTGAATTTGCAGAAGCGCTTTAAAATATGCTTTTATCTGTTCTTCATATTGCACCGGGTAATTGCCGCCAAGATATTCACGAAGCCTGTCTTCAAGACTGCTCTTGTCATTTAAGATATCGCTCGATAATGCCGGCGGCAGATAAGTTGCCGCCTGACTGGCTGTATTTGCTTTGCGCTGTTCGGTAAAGTCCCGTCTTTGAAGCGAACGCGAAGCTTCCAGCAAGCGCGAGTATATCTTGAGTTGACGCTCGGTTGTTTCTGAGCCGACTTCTCCTTCGATCAGCGCTTCTTCAACTTCGCGCATCTCTTTGGCGATATCACTCAGCCTTCCCAGAATCTGCCGCGAATTTCCGAACTCCTGAGCTAATTGCTCCAGAGATTTTCTCAAAGCGGCCTGTTCGCCGGCCAGTCTTTCAAAACTTTCCCGCTGATCTCCCTGACCCATTCTGGGGTTATTTCCGCCGGGGTTATTGCAGCTGTTTTGAGTCTGCTGGTTGAGCTTGTTTTGTTCATTGCTCATCTTTTCAAGCTGTTTCATACCGTTGCTGCAATTGCTGGCATTATCGCATTGGCTTTGCTGATCCAGTGATTCCATCAGTCGCAGTGAGGCTTTGTTTAAGCCTGCCATAGCCTCGAGCTGGTTGCGTTTGGCCAGTGCCTGACTACGGTTCTCCCCAAAACCATCTACGGCCAGCTGCATATTCTGAGTGGCTGCCTCGACGATAGCATTTAATTCTGCCGCCACAAATGGTGATTGCTTGCCAAGCTCTGCAATTCTGTTTTTCAGCCCGTTGCAGGATTTAGCCAGTTCCTGCTGCTGTTGTGCCATCTCGCGCTTGAGAGATGACTGCTGCTGCATCAGAGCCGATTGCTGCATAAGTGCTTCCTGATTCTTTGACAGATAATTGGTGTCATCCAGGGCTGCTCTCATTTGCTGTTTTATTTTTTCAGAATCGTCACCCTGCATTTGTGAGAACATTTGCTGCATCTGGCTAACCATTGCACGGAGTTTTGATTCGGCCTTTTTACCCTGGCTGGATGCTTTTTTCTTTTTCTTTTGGTTTAAGGCATCTGACATCTGCTGCATATTTTCGCCGGCATCGGTTTTTTCCAGAGCCTGCGCAAACTTTTGGAGTTCCTTTGAGTCCTGCATCTTGGCTTCATCGGCCAGCTTGTTTAACTCTGCGACTTCTTTTTGAAGTTTTTCTAACTCTGTTTTGAGTTCATCTTCGGTTTTGCTTAAATCCGATAGTTTGTCTTTGTCAGACGACTCCGTTTCCTTATTCATTTCTTCCTGACGGTCGGCCAGCTCTTCAGCTTTGCGCATCATTGCTTCCATCTTCTGCATAACCTGCATTTTTTTAAGTAGAGCCAGAGTCCGCTCCAGACGATCAAGCATTTCTTCCTGCGACAGCTGATAATCTTCCATCGCTTTTTGGATTTCGTTTTGATCCATATTCTTGAGAGCTTCCAGCAGGCGCTGCTGGGCTTTCTTCATTTCAGGAGTAGCAACTTCTTCAAATAGTTTTTGAATTTGCTGCATTTTTTCTAAGATTGCACGGCTCAAGAGAGCATTCTCTGCCATTTTTTCTATCGCCTTTTCCATCTCTTCGGCGCTCTTTTCAATCTCATCTGCCATCTGAGCGTTCTTGTCTACAATACCTTCAAGCTCTTTTTGCTGCTGCCAATCGGCTTTGTTGACATTTTTTTGCTGGGCGCGGATTTTCCTGGCAGCATCCTTTAACTTGGCCGCCATCTCACGTCCCTGCCTGAGCAGGTTCTCGGTATTGGTCACGCGCCGCGAAGTTTCCTGCTCGGATTGTGAAATGATTTCATCCAGCGATGGCAGACGCGCCACATACTGGCGGGTCTTGCTGACCTTGGGGCCGGAGATTTTGTCATTGTCGGCTACTTCAAAATGATATAGGCAGTAATCACCGGGAAACATATTGAGCTGGTCCATATCCCAGTTAAATTCAATTTCACCTTCGGTTTTGATACGCTCGGGAAAATGAATTACGGCGACATGTTCTTCTGAGGGATTACCGCGATAGACTGTGGTGAATTTTAGTACCAACGATGAAAAACCATAGTCATCAAAGATGCGGACTTTGAGCGGCAGCACCATCTCATCTGTCAGGTTGACATCGAACCCGGGACGAAGCAGGCTGATTGAGGGAAACTCATCCGGCACAGCGGTGACATAGTACTGAATTGGGTCGGGGTTCTCTTCGCCCAAGTGGTCGGTTAACCTGAAATAATATGACTGCGAATTTTCGACTACCAGTGACGCTTCAGCCACTTTGCCGCTTACTTTCATAGGCAGACGGCTTTCGTTGTCAAAAACCATTTCTACTTTTTCTACGGCCAGGTTCGAGCTGGTCTTGATATTGACGCGGCTGCCGGTAACTGCCGAAAACGATCCGTTGTTTTCGTCGATTACAGTCGGCTCCAGACCGGTATAGTCAGGATAAAAAATTGAAAGCTTTATGCCGTTGACTCTGGGTTTGTCGACTACATCAACTTTTTGAATATCTGTTTTTGTGCGCCCGGCCTGGACGTAATAATCAAACGACCTGTTGACCTGCCTGAGTTTAACAGAAAATGATAACGAGTCGCCAAAATCTGTCTGGCCGCGTCTGATTTTTCGAATATCGATTTCCGAGGATTGCCAGCTACCGCCGGTAAAGCGATGAAAAACTTTGGCAGTCTTGGGAAAGCCGTCACCGCTTAAGAAGCCGCCGATTTCTATATCGCGATACTTGACCCATTCGGTCGAGCCGGGAAAGGCCGAGAGCTGGTAGCCCAGAGGCGGCGCCACCACAGCGGTCGGGTTGGAGTAAACTTCAAGCGAGTATCCGAAAAACCCGGGGAATATAAATAAAACCGCGATTGAAAAAATTGCTGCAACTCCGAATGTCCTGCCGGTCTTTAGAACTGAACCAAATGTTAAGGCGTCATTAAAATTTACGCTGCCTGATTTTTGCAGAGCCTGCACTAAAGTTAAGTCTATCAGCTCTGGTGAATAACCAACAGGTTTTGTAGAGCGCGAAAATTGAATCGCTGCTATCAAACGGCCTTTAAGATCTGGGTATTTTTCTTCGAGATTAACAGCCACCGAATCTATGTCGCCGTTAAATAGTCTGGTAACCGCAAACTTGCTGAAAAAATAAATAGCACTTGCGCCTGATATGGTAAGCAGAGAAATTTTCAGCCAGACCGGCAGAATAAAAACCGCCGCCAGCAGAGACAGTACAAACCAAGCCGCCAAAACCGCAGCGCCGGTGACCAGCAGGCCGGAGCCGAACAATGTCAGCCTTTGTTTTATAAGTATATTCTTGAGCCTGCTGGCAAGTTTTTCTGCAGAATTTATGTTGGCCATTTTGAACCTCTGGTTTGATTCGGTCTCAGACTACTTTAGTATTTATAAGGCAAAATTGCTGCCCGTCATTTATATATATATATCGTTTATCGTCAAACTATCTTACTAACGGCAGGTGAGAACTCCAAAAAAGCCGTTTTTAATATAACAACCCATAAGTTAGTATGTTCAGTCCCATTTTCAAAGCCTCAAGTCTCTTCTCTTCCGGGTCATTGTGCACTTGCTGGTCTTCCCAGCCGTCGCCTATATCTGATTCCACCATAAAATAGACCACCACCCTGCCATCCACTACTACGGCATATCCACGGGGGGGATTGTTGTCATGCTCATGTATTTTCGGGGGGCCATTGGGAAAATCGTAAAAACTGTGGTAAATCGGATGGTCAAAGGGCAGCTCTGTCACCTCCCGTTCAGGAAATAGCGCCGCCAGCTCTTTTTTGAAAGCCGCTTCCATACCATAGGAATCATTTACAAATAAAAAGCCGCCCAAAGATAAATACTGCCGCAGCCGCTGCCGTTCTTCTTCTGAAAAACTTATAGTGCCGTGACCGGTGGCAAACAAAAAGGGATAGTTGAAAAGCTCCGGGTCGGTCAGCTTGACCACCCGCTCGACCGTATCTACCGGGTAATCTGTATTATCGCGGACAAATTTGAGAAAATTCGGTAAAGCTGAGCCGCCCCAGTACCAGTCTCCCCCGCCTGAATAATGCAAACGGGCCACTTTTATAGCCGAGGGATTGGGGTGATAAGCGACATCTTCTGTGATTTTGACGCCACGTGGAATCTGGATCCTTCTCTGAGCCAGTGCTGAGCCTGAGATTGCCATGATTAGAGCCAGAATCAGACTGGTTTTGAGCATACGGATTACCATACTATAATATACACCTGAAATCGGCTTTTGCCTGAAAAATGTTGGGGGGAGAGGGTTGATTTGAGCTTTGAAAATCTTACTTCTGCTTATTTAGATTCAGTAGGCCTTGCATACTCTTAAGCGCCTCCTTTGTTCTATCAGTATCAAGCCTAGTTCTCTCCAATTCAACTGTCGTTTCACCCTTTTTTAGAACAAAGTTTCTTTCTGTTCTTGAAAGCTCTTCAATAATTGTTCTTAGGGCTCCATCATCTTTTGAGAAAAAGGCTGATTTTAAGGAAATGATCTTCGACTCAACATTCGTTAATTCATTCTGATAAAATTTTATGTCGTATAAGCTTGCCTTATATAACTTGAGGAAAAAATATGCGAATACTTCAATAAAAACAATAAAGGACAGTCGAGGAATGTAGTAAGCAAGAACTTCCGCAACTTTCGAATAAGTTATGCCACTAGTAAGAACCACAAACGCCAAAGATCCCATAGCAACT
>JADFPZ010000053.1 GCA_022562075.1 Candidatus Zixiibacteriota bacterium
TTTTGCCATACTTTCAAGCTCGCCTGTGATATTTTTTTCAGGAAAATCCAGAACCTGCTCCAAAAGATGATTTAGAATCTCACCGATTGCCGGTCCGCTCTCCAATTTCAGCAATTTCATCAAATCCGAACCTTTAATCGGCAAATCTTTCAGTCCAAAGGGAGATTTCTTGTCTATTTCGTACCGGATTCTGGCTTCAAGCTGGTCGACATCATCGGTATTGCCCCCCATTCCCTGAGCAACCACGTCTGCCCGGCGCAAATCAAGCAGATCAAAAATAAGCTCCAGGCCGACCTTTCGTATCAGGCGTCTTAAGCCTTTCTCCATAACATCGCTGGTGAACATATGCCGCTCTACCAAAGTGACAACTTCGTTGATCAAATCGTTGGGATAACGGTAGTCACGCAGCCATCTCCTGGCTGTTTTGGCGCCGCTAATTTCGTGCCCGTAAAAAGTACAGCCGTCATCTTTTGTCTCTTTGTGCTGCGGTTTTCTGATATCATGGAAAAGCGCCGCCAGGCGCAGTCTTAGATTTTGCCGGCATTCGTCTATCGTACGGATGGTATGCTCAAATACGTCCCAGCGGTGGTAGCCACCGGGCTGGTCAACGTCGACGCACTCCTGGAGCTGCGGCAAAATATCGTTTAAGAGTCCGCTTGTGTGCATCAATCTGAAACCATCGGAAGGCTTTTTGGCCTGAATCAGTAGTTTATTGAGTTCCTCGGCAATCCGCTCGGCTGAGATAGATGAAATCAAGGCGTGATGTGCCTTTAATGAGTCCAAAGTTCTATCTTCGATAGTAAGATTAAATCGTGCACTCAATTGAACGGCCCGCAGCATCCTCAAAGGGTCTTCTTCGAATGACTGCTCTGAAACCATTCTTAGAGTTTTGTTTTCTAAGTCTTTGACTCCGCCTAAAGGGTCGACCAGTTCGCCTGAGTCAATAACTCTGGCAATGGCGTTTATGGTAAAATCGCGCCGCTTGAGGTCCTCTTCGACCGGCAGAGAGGGATCAAATGAAACAGCAAAATCTTTATGTCCGGCGCCGGTAGAATGCTCTTTGCGCGGCAGAGTTATGTCAAAAGTGTGCTGGACATCAGCTATAGTCTGAGTAAATTTTATTACACCAAAACTCTGGCCGACCAGATCAACCCGTCCGAATTTTCTTAATATTTTGGTGAGGTCATCGTATCGGATTCCGGTAACTAAGTAGTCACAGTCTTTGGTAGGTTTCTGGTGAAGCAAAAGGCGGTCGCGCACAACACCGCCGACTTCGTAAATCCTGCCGTTTTTTTGAACGACTTTTATCAGGTCATAGCTAATTTCTGACATATTGTTTCTAATCGGGCACAATGATTGTGCCGGCTTTTCCAAGAATTGCATTATGAGCGTCCGGCACGTTTGAAATAGTAACCAGACTGCCGCCCTCTTCTAAAAATTTTATAGCGGCCTTTATTTTGGGGCCCATCGAACCTGCCGCAAAGTGACCCTGGCTGTGATACTTCTTCGCCTCGGAGAGCGTCATCTTATCAATATCCTTCTGCTCTGGCTTTCCAAAGTTCAGGGCAACTTTATCAACCGAAGTCAGGATGACCAGTATCTCGGCGCCGATTTCTTTGCCGATCACGGCCGAGGCCAGGTCTTTGTCTATAACTGCATCCATCCCTTCGTAGTTGCCGTTCTTGTCAATGTAAACGGGAATTCCGCCGCCGCCACCGGCGATTACAATAGTACCGCCGGCGACTAACTTCTTTAACGTTTCTGCCGCTACGATTTCTAGCGGCATTGGCGAGGGTACCACTCGGCGGTAGCCGCGGTCTGAATCTTCTTTCATGGTCCAGCCGCGGGACTTCTCAAAATCTCGGGCCTCTTCTTCAGAATAGAACTGCCCGATAAACTTGGTCGGATTATGTACAGCCGGGTCATCTTCGGCTACTACTACTTGCGTAATTAGCGTTACCACCGGACGCTCTATTTTTTCCGCACGAAGTCTGTTTTGCAGTGACTGCTCAATCATATAACCCATGCCGCCTTCGGTGTCAGCCACGCAGACTCCCAAAGGCAAAATCGGCGCTTTATCTCTGGCCAGTTCAATGCGCAAAAGCACATTGCCGACTTGCGGTCCGTTGCCGTGGGTAATGACTAAATTGTAGCCTTCGTTAATCAGCTCTATCACACCATTAAGAGATTCTCTGGTGTTGGCAAACTGATTGGCGATAGTGTCCTCCCGGTCGGGATGCGTTATGGCATGCCCCCCCAGAGCGACTACTGCTGTTTTGCCGGACATTGTTTCTATCGCCTCAGTAACAAACTATTTCTTGTTCTTCTTAGCGGAAGACTTTTTGCCTTTGCTGACAAAGTCAGTCAGAACTTCCGTAAGGTTTGGTGAGCCGATTTCCTGAAGATTATAGCTTACCCGTACGGTCGGCTTGTTAATTTTCAAAATCCGGCTTAAGTCTATCGGCGTGGCAATGATGACAACATCACATTTGGTCTTATTGATAGTCGTCTCAAGGTCTTTGACCTGACTGTCGCCATAGCCCATAGCCGGCAGCAAAATGCCAATATCCGGATATTTCTCAAAAGTCTCCGAGATTGAACGAACTGTATAAGGCCGGGGGTCAACCAGTTCGGCCGCGCCAAATTTTTCTGCTGCAACCACACCGGCGCCGTAGGCCATTTCGCCGTGGGTCAAAGTCGGCCCGTCTTCGATTACCAGCACTTTCTTGCCTTTAATCAAGTGCGGCTTGTCAAGAGTCAGCGGTGAGGCGGCATCTATTACGACAGCGTTCGGGTTTTGTGAATGAATATTAGCGCGAACCTCGGAAATGCCGTCAGCATCGGCAGAGTCTATCTTGTTAATAACAATCACGTCGGCCATAAGCAGATTGTTCTGGCCGGGATAGTAAGACAGCTCATGTCCCGCCCGGTGGGGGTCAACCACTGTGATAAGCAGATCCGGCTTGTAAAAAGGCATATCGTTATTGCCGCCATCCCAGAGAATGACATCGGCTTCTTTTTCGGCATCACGGATAATATTTTCGTAGTCAATACCGGCATAGATGATTACCCCGGCTCTGATATGCGGCTCGTATTCTTCCCGCTCTTCAATGGTGCAGTTGTGCTTATCAAGGTCACTTAATTTTGCAAAACGTTGGTTGATTTGCTTGGTCAGATCGCCGTAAGGCATGGGGTGGCGAATAGCGACCACTTTCTTGCCCAGCCCCTGCAGGATTTCAGCAACGCGACGGGTAGTTTGCGATTTGCCAGAGCCGGTTCTGACAGCACAAACAGCCACAACCGGTTTCTTTGATTTAATCATGGTCGGCTCGCCGCCCTCGACTGCAAACCTGGCACCTGCTGCCATTACATGAGCGGCTTTATCCATGACGTATTGATAAGGCACATCCGAGTAAGAAAAAATGACTTCGTCAATATCATGCTTTGCTATCAGACCAAGCAGTTCTTTTTCTTCGTAGATAGGAATCCCTTTGGGATATAATTTTCCGGCCAGTTTCGCCGGATACTTGCGTCCGTCAATATCAGGAATCTGGGTGGCAGTAAAGGCTACCACCTCGACCAAACCGTTATCGCGGTACATCGTATTAAAATTGTGGAAGTCCCGTCCGGCGGCTCCCATTATTATTACTTTTCTCTTCTTATTTGACATTGCTTTCTCCAATAAATTCAAAGATAAATTTTAGTTTTTGCGATAGCCTGTCTGAAAGAAAGACAACTAAATGGAAGAGGCCATCCAGATAAAGAGAATAAGATAGAGAGCCAGAAAACCTCTCAAATGATTATCTATGAATTTGCATTTAGCCATTTTTTATTCCGTGTCGATTTGTGCTCTCTGAAGTTTCCCTGAGAAATCGACATAAACAGATTTCCATTCGCTGAAAACATCAAGCGCCGCCGTACCCGCCTCGCGATGACCGTTGCCGGTCTCTTTGGTACCGCCGAAAGGCAGATGTGTCTCGGCCCCGATAGTCGGAGCGTTGACATAAAAGATGCCGGTGTTGATATCGCGCATAGCTGTGTAAGCACTATTGATATCCTGAGTATAGATTGAGGCCGACAGCCCATAGACAGTGTCGTTGGCCAGATTGATGGCTTCATCCAGTGATGAACAGGAGACAATGCTTAAGACCGGACCGAATATCTCTTCTTTCCAGATGCGCATATCGGTAGTGACATCGGTGAAAACGGTCGGCTGCACAAAGTAACCTTTGTCGAATTCTCCTCCCGCCAGTCGTTCCCCGCCGGTCTGGAGCTTGGCACCTTCCTTTTTTCCGATTTCAATATATTTCAGGACATTGTCGAGCTGCTTTTGATTTATAATCGGCCCCATATCGGTCGCTTCATCAAGGCCGTTGCCTACTTTCAACTTTTTCGCACGTTCGACTATCATCGACGTGAATTTTTCGATAACATCTTTATGGCAGACCAGACGACTGGTGGCGGTGCATCTCTGACCGGTGGTGCCAAAGGCTCCCCATAAAGCGCCATCGACCGCCAGTTCAAGATTGGCGTCATCCATGACGATTTCTACATTCTTGCCGCCCATTTCCAGACAGACATGTTTGAAATTTTTAGCACAAGCTTCGGATACTATCCGACCGGTGCGGGTCGAGCCGGTAAACGAGACTATCTTTACTCTGGGATCAGTGATTAACGCAGGGCCAAGCACCGGACCGTCTCCGGTGACCATATTTATGACACCGGCAGGCACGCCTTCCTGGTGGCAGGCTTTCATCAGATTCACAACCGATAGAGGCGTAAATTCCGACGGTTTAATCACAATTGTATTGCCGCAAATAAGCGCCGGCATCATTTTCCAGGCCGGAATCGCCATCGGGAAATTCCAGGGAGCAATGAAAGTACAGACACCCAGCGGCTGCCTGATAGTCATATTAAATTTATTAGCCAGCTCAGATGGTGTGGTTATGCCAAACAGCCGGCGGCCTTCGCCGGCCATATAAAAAGTCATATCGATAGCTTCCTGAACATCACCGCGGGTTTCTTTTATAACTTTGCCCATTTCGCGGGTCATATCACAGCTTAACTCTTCTTTATTATCAAAAAGCCTTTTGGCAACGTTATAGAGTATCTCACCACGTTTAGGAACCGGCACCAGACGCCATTTCTTGAAAGCTGCCGAAGCTGCGTCGATTGCAGCGGTGGCGTCGTCGGCTACTGACTGCTGAAACAGTCCGATTATTTCGTCAGTATTAGCAGGGTTTCGGTTTTCGTAGGTCTGTCCGGATTTTGAGGCCACCCACCGGCCGTTAATAAAGTTCTTATATTCTGTGACGCTGCTCATTTAATTCCTGTTCAAGCTATAAACTTATCTACAGTCTCATTTTACCAATTGTGATAATATTCACATCATGGCTGCAAGATGGCAATATAGAACTCCTTGTGGCGCTGTCAACTTCATTTGAATAAAGGCAATCTTTGCGGTAGCCGGCTGACTGTCTGGTATTGCCATTAAAAGTACTTAACATTTTTTAAGATATAGCGTTATTTAGGTATGGAGAGTAATTTGATTATATGTATAGCCTGATCTTAACATCGCTATTGAGCCTGCCGGTTTTTCCTCTGAACCCGACCGACATAGATACCTTAAATTCCAGCAATTTCCATATTACGGCCGGAATATCAAGTCCCAGCGATTTCGCCACAGGCGGGCCTGAGTTCACTCTCAAGTATGAGCTCTTATTTTATCATCCGATAGTTATCCGGACAGGAGTTGAATACAACCGTGGCAGAGTGACCAAGATAAGTTTTCCCAAAGGTGACTATCATGGGATTACAACCTCGGTGGAAATTTTGTACTATCGAGGTACCGATCGTATGATGGGTTTTGTGGGCATGGGTGTTGTTTATAACCAGGGCTACCTGAATATGGACGACAATGTTGCTGACTCGCTCTTTGCCGATGAAAATATCAGCGATGTATATCTGCAGGGCAATGCCGGCTTCAGGTTTATTTTTGGGCTGAGAAAGTCCCGCCTCTGGTCGTTTGAGATAAGAATGACCGATATCAGATCAAATCTGGTATATCAGCGGAATCTGGGAGCCTACCGCTATTCAATTCAAAGAGTCGGAGTCAGACTGAGTGATTTTCGAATAACTCTCGGGTATTTGATAGAGCTTTAGCTGCTCTTAATCCCGGCTTTGATATTTTTCCAAAAATTGCTTTCTGAAAGAATCAAAGCTGTTTGATTCTATAGCATGCCGGATATTTTTCATCAGCTGCTGATAGAAATAAGTTGAGTGATACGAAGAAAGCACCATGGCAGTTATTTCCGATTGATTATAGAGATGCCTCAAATATGCCCGGCTGTATCTCTGGCAGACCTTGCAGTCGCAGTCGATATCCAATGGACGCTCGTCATTACTGTACTCTGCATTTCTATAAACTAATGGTCCAGACGAAGTGAATACAGCTCCGGTACGGGCGTTTCTGGTCGGCAGAACACAGTCGAACATATCAACCCCGTAGGAGACGGCCATCAGAATATCTTCCGGATAACCGACACCCATCAGGTATCTCAGTTTGTCTTCCGGCAAGAGTTCAATTGTCAGCGCCAGCATTTCTTCCATTTCCTGTTTTGATTCCCCCACCGCCAGACCGCCAATGGCATTGCCGACAAAATCTAAGGAAACAATCTGCCCGGCCGACTTCTTCCTCAGTTCCGGATAGACAGAGCCTTGCACTATGCCGAACAAATTTATTTGTCTGTCAATTGATTGGCACAAACGCCGATGCTCTTCAAGGCATCTCTGCCCCCACTTGTAAGTTCTCTCGACAGCCAGCTTGGCGACGTTTTGACTGACCGGATAGGCAACGCACTCATCGAGCTGCATAATGATATCTGCGCCGAGGTCGTGCTGAATTTGTATTACTTTTTCGGGAGAGAAAAATTGTTTTGAGCCATCGTAATGCGACTTAAACTCAACGCCGTCATCATTGACAGTTGAGATATCTTTTAGTGAAAAAATCTGAAAGCCGCCGGAATCTGTCAGAGTTGGTTTGTTCCAGCTGTTAAATCTGGCCAGACCTCCCATATTTTTTATCAGCTCTGAGCCGGGACGAAGATACAGATGATAAGTGTTGCCCAGAATTATTTCGGCGCCGCATTCTTCCAGATCTCCGCAGGTAAGAGCTTTGACGGCGCCGGTAGTGCCTACCGGTATAAAGGCCGGTGTCTGAAATATGCCATGGTCAGTAACAACTTTTCCGCGGCGGGCCAGGCCATCGGCTGAATTTAGTTCAAACATGGTAGTAATATGCTAAAGTAAGGAAAAAAGAATAAAATTAAAATGGCGGCAGTTCTTCGTCATCGCTGACCGGACTGGCTCCGGCCGGAAGGTCAGGATGCATGGTTTCCAGATTTTCAAAACGCGCGAACTCAGCCACAAAAGCCAGGTCTATCGTACCGGTTGGGCCGTTGCGCTGTTTGGCCACAATAATCTGTGCTTTGCCCAACTTGGTTTCGAGCGGGCCTTTTTCTTGTTCTTCTTTTCTCTGAGCACTGGTAAGATAAAATTCCGGACGATAAACAAAGGCTACAACATCGGCATCCTGTTCAATCGCACCCGATTCACGAAGGTCAGAAAGCTGTGGTATCTTTTCTCCTCCACGCTGTTCTACCTGACGGGATAGCTGTGAAATGGCTATGACCGGTATGCTGAGTTCTTTAGCTAATGCCTTGAGGCTCCGGGAAATCAAAGATATTTCCTGCTGTCTGTTTTCCTGCCTGCCGTGAGCGTGCATCAGCTGCAGATAGTCGACGATTATCAATTCTACATCGTGCTGTTTTTTTAAGCGGCGGGCTTTGGCTCTAAGTTCCAGCGGAGAGAGAGTAGCCGAATCATCGATAAAGATTTTCGATTCCGACAGATTGTGACCGGCAATAGTAAGTTTTTGCCATTCTTCGTCGCGAAGTTTGCCGGAACGGAGTTTCTGCTGGTTAAGCCGGGCTCTTCCGCAAAGCATACGAAAGGCCAGCTGTTCTTTTGACATTTCAATCGAAAAGACGCCCACACCTTTTTTATTTATCTCAGCAAAATTTTCGGCGATGTTCAGCGCCAGGGCCGTTTTACCCATCGATGGACGACCGGCTATAACAATCAATTCCCCTCTGTGAAGACCCAATGTCAGTTCATCAAACTTAGTAAACCCGGTCCGAAATCCCTGCATGCCCCCTTCTTCGATATTGTCCAGCTGCTCCAGAGCATCTTTCAGCAATCCTTCTAGTGTCACGAAGCCGTGCTTGAGTCGCATTTCCGAGATTTCAAAAACATTCGTTTCAGCAACGTCAAGCAGTTCACCTACCGGCTGCTCCAGCATGTAGCAGCTGCGGACAATCTGATTGGAAGTGTTTATCATTCTGCGTAATAATGATTTTTCGAGAATAATATTGGCGTGGGTGGCAACATTAGCAGAAGACGCAATATAAGCAGCCAACTCCACCAGATATACCCGGCCGCCAACTTCGTCCAGTTTACCCAGCTTAATCAATTCTTCTGAGACGGTCGTTATATCACGCGGCTCTGAGCGGTTGAACAAATCTAACGAAACCTGAAAAATAGTCTGGTGCTTTTGGTTGTAGAAATGATGAGGAGTATCAAATACTTCCAAAACGTGAGCGATTGCATCACTGTCCTTTAGAATAGAACCCAGGACTGCCTGCTCTGCTTCGTAAGACTGCGGCGGCTGCAGGTGGGTTATGTTATCTTTCTGGTGCGCCGGTCTGGCCATTTACCTGGTCACCTCATCGTATCGCGCTCTTAGTTTTTTCATATCTTCCCAGGTGTCTCTCTTGTAAGCCTGAAAGCGAAGCAGCGCCGCCGGGTGATAAGTTACCAGCACTTCAGCACCCATAAAATTGTGCCAATGGCCGCGAAGTTTACCCAGTGGAGTTTTTGTATCGAGCAGCCGCTGGGCAGCGACCCGTCCCAGCGCACAGATTAGTTTTGGTTTTATAAGGCGCAGTTGTTCTATCAAGTAGGGATTGCAGGCTTCCATCTCTTCCGGCAGCGGGTCTCTGTTTTCCGGAGGGCGGCATTTGACCATGTTGGTAATGTAAATGTCTTCTCTGGTAAATTTTATCGCTTCCAAAATCTTATCGAGCAGTTTGCCGGCTCGTCCTACAAACGGCTCGCCTTGTAAATCTTCATCACGCCCGGGACCTTCGCCAATAAACACCAGATCAGCATCGGGGTTGCCGACACCATAAACAAACTTGTTGCGAGTCTTGCCCAGCGGGCATTTCTGGCAGTTGCATATCTGCTCGTAGTGTGCCTCAAGTGAATCAAACTCGGCTTCTCCCAGAGCCGAAGTATCAAATTCGTTAAACAGTTCTATCTCACTTGCTATGTTTAAAACATCAGTTTGTCCATCACATTTATTAATATGTGACTTACCTGAGTTTCTATTAATAATAATTTCGCTGGTGCCAATTTCAAGTTGCGATTTGACTGCGCGTTTAAGCAGCCGATGAATGTTGTCCGGTTTTGTGTTCATAAGATGAAACGTATAGCGAACAACTTAAATCATAGAGGAGAGTACCTCAAGCAATTTTCGAGAAGTTTCTAATTTTGTTAGAAGCGGCCATTCAATCGGCTCTTTATCACGAGCGATGAACGTAACTTGATTAGTATCTGAGTTAAATCCGGTTGTTGTGGATACTTTGTTGACAACTATGGCATCGAGATTTTTCTCGTTAAGTTTTTTGGTCGCATTGGCAATGGCATCCGAAGTTTCAAGTGCAAAGCCTATCACTAACTGGCTCTTTCTCTTGCCATTGGTAAGTGATTTTAAGATATCGACGGTCGGTTGCAGCGACAGCTTGAGACTGCCCCCGTTTCGCTTAATTTTCTGTGAAGATTCGTTCTCGGGCTTAAAATCCGACGGGGCCGCTGCCATTATGAGGCAGTCTGTATTCGCAAATTCTTTGGTGACAGCCTGATAGAGCTGTTCGGTAGATTCTATCGAAACAAATTTGGTTCCCGGGGGTGGAACCAGTGAACTCGGACCGCTGATAAGCGTGGTCTCGGCTCCCATTTCGATGGCAGCCTGCGCCAGAGCGTAACCCATTTTGCCGGACGAGTAATTGCTTATAAAACGAACGGCGTCAATCTTTTCGCGGGTAGGACCAGCCGTTATCAATACTTTTTTGCCGCTAAGACTCTTTTTTTTTACAGGAAATAGATGAACTTTTATGGCCTCGAATATTTCTTCCGGCTCGGCCATTCTTCCGACACCCTCGTGATCGCAGGCCATCTCGCCTTCGACCGGGTCCACAAACTTATGCCCCAGCTCTTTTAAGTAGTTGTAGTTTTTCTGAGTCACCGTGTTCTCCCACATGCCGGGGTTCATGGCCGGGGCTATCAGGATGGGGCTGCGGTGAGCTGTGACTACCGTTGTCAGCAAGTCATCTGAAATGCCTGTGGCTATTTTCCCCATAAAATTGGCCGTAGCAGGCGCAATTATTATCAGCTCGGCCCAGTCCGAATAATCTATATGACGGGTGGCCACATATTCATCTTCCGGGAACATTTGGATGGCTACCGGCCGCTGCGAAACCGACTCCAAAGTAAGCGGAGTAATAAACTTAGTGGCCGCTTTAGTCATTATCACCTGCACCGAGGCGCCTTCTTTATAAAGCAGCCGAACCAGATTCGGAACTTTATAGCAGGACACCCCGCCGGTCAAACCGACGACCAGCTGTCTGCCGGAAAGAGACATATTCTAATTTAGTGGAAATTTTTCCTGTAGGAAGCGGAATCCGAAGATATCTCTTCGATATCTGCACCGCCCAGCTCTGGAAATACAACCGAGGAGACCAAAAGCTTCATCTGGCTTTCGCTCATCGGGTAAGTGCCTATCTGTGAAGCCTTTTCCAGAATCAACTCCATATTCAGATCAGTTATGAGATTCAGATTTTTGAGCTTCAGGACATATCCAAAAGCAGCCGGGGAAATCTGCTGTCTCTCAACAGAGCTTAAGAGCCTCAGCGATTTGGGTTTTTCCGGATATTTATCAAAATACTTTTCGGGATTGCCGTGCAGTCTCTCAAGCATCCATTTGTAGGCAGAGCTTATCTCTGAGTCAGAATAGCCCATCTGCTCCAGAGTATCTGACAGTTCATCAGGGTGGAAATTCTCTTTGGCCCCCTGTTGCAGGAAATCCATCAGAAAAACTACTATTTCTAATATCCTGTTTCTCATAACTTCTTAAAAACTTATCGACAGTCACCTAAAAGATATGACCTCATATTTTTTTATGCAAGGGAACTATAGAGATAGTGTACAAATTTTAATCAAGCTTTTTCCACTCAGGCAGTTCAATCTGCTCGTAAATAGCTCCAGTGAATCCTCTGAAAACTGCCACAACTTCAATAGTCTCAGCAAGTTTCAGAAACAGAGCCTTGGGGCGGGGGATTTTAAAATCGTCGAGCTTAATCGCAAACTTTGCTCTCACTTTTATCGATTCACTTTTAGAACTTGCCGGGCTTCTCACTATAGTAAGGTCTGCCTCTATTTCACGATAAACCCCGTGGATGTAAAACTTGCCAATTACTCTGGCAGTATATATTGAATCAGCGACGCTAAGAGAAATCACGGGCTTAAGAGAATCAACTACGAAATATGCGAAAGGATACTTTTCAGTATGCAGATGATTATCGCGCATATGTCCATCACGGGTTTCAATGCCGGATTTGAGTGTTCGCAGGTCAACAGCCAAGAGGCCGCCTATGCTTCCTTCCGGATTTTCGTGGTCGAAACTGAACATGCCCGATACATTTTGAGTTTTACCCCCAACAAATTCCAGCCTGGCAGTTGAATTGAAGTAGACGGTGTCACCGGTATAAGTTGGGTCAAGGCTATAAGTTTCTGACATAGCAGAACTGCCAAGCAAGAAGATGGCAATGAAAACAGCTGCAATTAATCTCAATTGCATAAATTGTCTCTTAATTGTTGAGCGCTCCCTGGTTTATCCAGTCTCTGATAGCAATCTGCTGCGCTGATGAGAGGGTGCCACCGCCAAAAGGCATTCTGGCGCCAAATTGAAAGTTTGCAGTTGTCTTGAAATAAAGGCTGCTTGATGACGCATTGCCAGCTACTACAATAGTCCCACCGACATTTCCGGAAGCAGCTCTTATTTGAGTCCAGGTAGCTGTGCCCATATTTAGACCACCTTGAATAGGGGCACTTCCATGGCAAGCAGTAATAGCACAACTTGCTTGAAGAATAGGCCTGACAGCTGTTCCGTAACTTACGGGCTGAGCAACTGTTATGTTTACAACCTCACTATCAGCTTTGCTGGTGTCAGATGCAATAAACGTTATTGCCGAGACGCCAATTTGACCCACTGTAGGGGTCCAGCTGAAGCTACCTGTGCCGTTATTGTTATCGGTAAACGAAGCACCTGAAGGCAAAGTAGAAGTTGTCAGAGTCGGGGCGGGGCCGTCTGCATCTGTGGCAGTAACGGTAAAAGCTAAACTAAGACCGACAGCTGCTGTGCGGCTTCCTATAGTAGCCAGAACCGGTGCCTGATTACCCCCTCCGCCACCACCGCCGCCACCAGTTGGAGAACCACCGTCTGAACAGCCGTAGGAGATTACCAGTAGCAGTCCGATAGAGAGTAATCCTAATTTTGCTTTTAATTTCTGCATTTCATATCCCTTTCCTATCTAATTTTTCAATAACCAACATGAAATTGGAGAAAGAAGTTGTCTTCTCCAACTTGCGGCCCATTGGTGTAATAAGTATACG
This sequence comes from Candidatus Zixiibacteriota bacterium, assembly GCA_022562075.1. Lineage (GTDB taxonomy): Bacteria > Zixibacteria > MSB-5A5 > GN15 > FEB-12 > JACZWU01. The sequence goes on from JADFPZ010000053.1 coordinate 12,790, forward strand.
ACGGTCTGAACTGTACAAACGGTATCGGATAAAACTCCAGCGAAAAGCGCAAGAATTCGTTTACCCCGCTTTTGAGATCACGATCATCATCAAAGAAATTATATTCAGCAATCAAATAAAGCCCGTATTCGATTCTGGTTGTTAATCCGGCGTAAAACAAAAGCGAATCATTGGCTTTGCCGGCCAGATCAAGTTCACCCAGCAGAGTGAAGCGGTCATAGGACAAGCCGCCAAAAATTCCTTTGGTGTGTGGAAACGCTCCGTTTGAACCGTTTTGTTGTTCTGAAATTCTCGCCGAGAAACCGGCCAGAAAACTTAACGATTTGACATAGCCGGTTCTGAAAATATGAAAGGCACCGACAAACCGCTGGCCGGGGTTAAAAAATTCGACTGCTATGTTAGAGCCGCCTATCTCGGCGCCAACAGAGACACCGTCGATATAGGCACTGTAGGCAAAGCCTAATTGTGAACGGACAAAAGTATCAAAATCTGCCATTCTCAGTCCATAGGCCGGATAAAATCGGCCAATTTTGAGATAGTACTTTTGCTGGTCCAGATAGAGCAGCATATACTGTTCGCTTGTTCCATTTTCCCAGAAGCGCAGATGATACATCAGGTCCTGGTATGGTTCAATAGTAAGATAGGCATCGGTCTGCAATC
>JADFPZ010000054.1 GCA_022562075.1 Candidatus Zixiibacteriota bacterium
GCTTATCATCGTACATTATAAATCGATCAAAGACAAATTTTATTTTATTGCTCTTATTAGCCGATAGTTCAGTTCTGACCTGCTCAATCGGACAATTGAAGTGGTAGGCATCTAGATAGGAGTGTTTATCTTTTTTGAGATAAAAGCCCTCCCCACCCATTATATGCTTCTTGGTTAATTGGGTTCTGCCAATGAAAATCAAGATACTATCCGGTCTCATCGAAAACTCATCAATTGGATGGTCGGATGAAATATCAGTCACGAGAAATAGCTCGTACATCCCTCCTTTGTATCCACCTTCACTCCGAATCTCCATTTTTACATTTCCGTTTTGTGCCATAAGCGTCAACTTCTCATGTCGTTTATTACCTTCTTCAAATTGTAAGAATTCCCGTGGTGGATCACATGCTGGAAGAATAAGTAACAGCGATAACGCGATTCCAATTGATAAAAGAACTCTGTTATTATACATTGTTTACTCTCGCATTTCTCAATTTCAAAACCCCATGTGCACCCACCCTCGAACGGCTGTTTTGGTAGTCGAAAAGTCAGCCGGCTCCGGCCGGGCACTCCTGCAACACACAGAAAAATCTGTCTACCGCTGCTACCTCCCGGTCCTGACGGGGTTCACAGGCTTCTGTTGTACAGGACCCAGCCTTCAACACCACTTAACCAACGGCCGGCCAAAACAAGCACTGCCCTCGGGTGGGAGTTCGATCCCGGTAGAGCGGATTCCGGGCAACAGGGCACCGCTAACTCCCCATCTAGCACACAGGACTAAAGTCTGTAATTCGTTTTCTATATACGCTTGGAAAAGACTGCGGGCAAGAGCTTTTGGGGGTAGTCGAAATCGTCACCTCTCGACTCGAGAAAGGATGACATCCATATCTAAGAATTAAGTTCAAATATTCATCCGAAAAGCGCCCCAAAGATTTTCAGCGTTAAATAATAGAAAGACAGTCCCCAAGTGACAAATATGAATAGTACGATTAGGTGCCATTTTGTATTGTGTTTGTAAAATACTAAGCCCCAAATATTAATAATCAGGAAGGGCAGAATCATAGGATTAAAGAAAATGCTGGCTGAAAACCCTATAGCAAATAATTCAAATGATTTAAACCCATGACTACCAGAAGACGATAAAAAGTCCCAAATCGTTAAGAGAGTAGTCAGAATAATTACGATGAAGTATAATCGGTTAAATAATTCAGGTGCTTTTTCTCTTTTGATTTTCACTTATTGTCCAAGTTCTGATTCCTACCCTTGCGGGAATGACAAATTACTTTATCGTATCCAAAAACATTATCAAAGGCTCGCCGGTTACGCCGGCTTCTTCACCGACTTTTTCCTGCCCCGGCAGATTCATAAATTCCTGAGCTTTGGCCATACTCTCTATTTCAAACATAAAGACCAGCGTATTGGGGTCGTTGACATCACGCATCAGCCATTCCAGTTTCATACCATACTGCAAATTTGCGTCTCTTTGGGCGGTGAAGACTTCGTTCCACTTGTTATAGTCTTTTACCCCATGTTTAACTAATAAAAATGGCATAGCATACCTCGCTGTAAGTACTTCAAAATTAAAAAAATGGAGCAGATCGGGATCGAACCGACGACCTCCACGTTGCGAACGTGGCGCTCTCCCAATTGAGCTACTGCCCCAGTCTCGTGGTGACACTCTCCGCTGCGCGTTGCACTGACAACACAGCTGAAAATTTTCAGCCTCAGAATAACAGATACTAACCATCTCGCCAAGAGCTATATCCGAACAACTCGGCCTCAAGTTCTCAGCCCTATCAGGAAACCGACAGTCTGGCTGTCGATAACCAAATCGGCTGAATCATACAGTTTTTTCCAGTCAAAGCCGTAGTAGCCTTCGACCAAAAACCAACCCACACCGCCCAGCTTAAACTCCATCCCGGCCCCTATAATGCTGCCGGCAATCGGTGATTCATAGCTGTCAGTGTAGATTTCATAGCCAACCACTTCTTTGGGACCAACTTTGAAATCAAATCTCGGCCCCATCAAACCATAAAGATTGATACCGCTCAGCGGAATTTTCAGCTTGGCCAGGGCAATAAATGAAACATAGGATAACCTCCCCAATGAAGTCTGATCAGGATTGGTCAGATTTCCGCCCCAGCTGAAATAATCAAACTGCTCACCTTTTTGCAGGTATCGGATTTCAGTAGTGAACGAAAAAGTGGAGACCAGCGGAAATTCCAGAAAAACGCCAAATTCGGCGCCGGTCCTGTTGAGTTTCAATAGATTACCTAACTGAGTAAAATTGAAATCCTGCGAGGTTGTGTTAAAACCCATTTTCACTCCAAAACTGAGGGCAAAGCTGCTCTGCGCTAAAAGCAGAAAGCAGAAGCAGCAGAAAATTAGCAATGCTCTTTTCATATCGCGCAACTCCTTTTTATCAAGTCTTGGTATCTGCTGCATCATAGTTTATACGAAAATTGTTGGCAATTTATAAAAAGTGACTATCAATAGTCATACTGAGCCTGTCGAAGTATGCTCGCCAAAAATGCACAAAGAATATGATTCCGGTCTCCAGATTTTTTACCTATACTTAGGTTTATGAGTTATCTCGTATTCGCCCGAAAATACCGGCCTCAGCTGTTTGCAGACCTTGTGGCACAGGAACACGTTTCCAGAACCCTGGCCAACAGCATCAAAAACGACAGAGTTGGCTCGGCCTATCTTTTCTGCGGACCCCGAGGCACCGGCAAAACTACGACCGCCCGGATTCTGGCCAAATGCTTAAACTGCGAAAAAGGCCCAACCCCGACTCCCTGCGGCGTGTGCGCTGCCTGCAAAGATATTACTGCCGGCTCATCTCTGGATGTTCTGGAAATCGACGCCGCCTCCAATACCGGTGTTGACGATATCAGAGTCCTGCGGGAAAACGTGCGTTACCTGGCCACCGGCGGGCACAAGAGAATTTATATTATCGACGAGGTGCATAGGCTTTCCGGTGCGGCCTTTGACGCGCTGCTAAAAACACTTGAAGAACCTCCTGCCCATGTTGTGTTTATTTGCACCACCACCGACCCGCTCAAGGTGCCGGATACGATTTTATCAAGAACTCAGCGCTTCGATTTCAAGCGAATTTCCCCGACAGATATTTCGAATCATCTCAAAAAAATAGCCGGCTTGGAAAAAATCGAAATAGATGAAGAATCCTTGCGCCTTCTGGCCCGAAAAGCGGACGGCTCTATTCGTGATGCTCTTTCGCTGCTGGACCAGATAACTGCTTTTGCCGGTGACAAAATCAGGGCAGCGGATGTGGTCGATGCTCTGGGATTAGTTGACAAGGCTTTACTGTTTGATTTCACCAAAGCCATCGCCTCCCATGACAGCCGGGAATCACTTAAGATAATCGGACGGGTCGTTGAAGCCGGCACCGATGTAATAGATTTTACCAGCGAACTTATGGAGCATTTTCGGATACTGATGATCCTCACTGCCGACCAGAGTGCTGCCGATGAACTTGGCTTTACTATCGAGGAGACAACCCAGTACAAAGAACAGGCCGGATATTTTTCTTTGGGCGATGTTATCCGCCTGATAAAAATGGCCGGTGATCTGAACGCCGATATTAAGTTTGGATTAAATGAACGGATGGCGCTTGAGGTTACTGCTGTCCGGATGGCCGAGATGGAAGCTACTGTAAAATTTGAAGAAGTTTTGGAGCAGCTAAGAAAAATAGAGCCGCAAGTGTCAGGTAATCTTTTTAGCCAGACCGAAAAAAAAAACAGTGACGGCCTGAACAAACCAATCAGCCGGCTGTCATTTATCAAAAGCCCGGAAGAAAGAACAGAGCCTGCCTCACCATCCCCAAAAAGCTTTAACCGCACAGTCAACCTGCCTATGGTCCAGAAAGACTGGAGCGAGTACCTAAATCATTTGCGCTCCAAAAGTGCCATGCTTTCGTCACAAATTCGGATGGGCAGTATCAGGGACGTTAAAGAGAATATTATTACTATTGCCTTTGCAACATCGGCGGCAAATTCCAGAGAAATTATTGAGCGGCCGGATAATTTTAGATTGATTACCGAAGATTTGAGAACTTTCTTCAATAGTAACGTCAGTTTGAAACTGGAGATTGATGACCGCCTGAGCGCTGCTCCGACTGCTATGCCGGCAATGAAGAGTAGCATAACCCGGGATGAAGTTGAAAAACTGGTCAGCAATTCACCCAGATTAAAAAAGTTAATTGAAGATGTAGATGGAGAAATTATTGGCGTTAAAAAATTGGATTAGAATTTACTGATTTATGATAAAAGGAGAATATAGATGAACAAAGGAAATATAGGACAAATGCTCAAGCAGATGCAGCAGCTGCAGTCAAAAATGCAGGAAGTTCAGACGGAACTTGAGAGCACCGAAGTTGAAGGCTCATCGGGCGGAGGCATGGTCAAAGTAGTTGCCAATGGCAAAAACGAAATCATGTCGGTGGTGATTGACCCTGAAGTTGTTGATAAAGAAGACGTAGAAATGCTTCAGGATTTGATAGTTGCCGCGGTCAATCAGGCTCGTGAAAAAGTTCAGGAGATGCAATCTGAAAAAATGTCCGGCCTGACGGGTGGTATGAATATACCGGGACTTAATCTGCCTTTCTAAATACAAACTATGTTTAAATCAGCCGCTTCAGTAGAACGCTTAGCCAATCAGCTGGCCCGCCTGCCGGGTATCGGACGCAAGTCTGCCTCGCGTCTGACATTTCATATTTTGAAAATGTCAAAAGACGAAGCCAATGATATCGCCGAAGCTATTAAAGAAGTCAAAGAGAAAGTTGGCTTCTGCACCACCTGTTACAATATTTCTGAATCCGACCCCTGTTTTATCTGCAGCGACGACAGGCGCAACAAAGAAATTATTTGCGTGGTCGAAGATTCATCGGACGCCGCTGCCATGGACAGAGCCGAGGGCTTTGACGGCATGTTCCATGTCCTGGGCGGCTGTCTATCGCCACTAGATGGCATCGGACCGGATGATTTAAAAATCAAAGAACTGATGACAAGACTGAAAGACGATATAGAAGAAGTTATAATTGCCACCAATCCTGATGTTGAAGGCGAGGCCACCGCTGTCTATCTCTCAAAACTTATCAAGCCGATGAATATCAAAGTTACACGAATTGCCAGAGGCCTGCCCGTCGGCTCGGACCTTGAGTATGCCGACTCTGCCACTCTCTCGAGAGCGCTCGAGGGCCGTCAGGAGTTTTAGGCGGTAGCTGGAATGACTGCGGCCGGCTCCAACAGAAGCGAACTGATTGTAGTATTCTTAATAGCTCTGCTTTTTATCTCCGCCAGAGTATTTGGAAGCGATTATTTCGGTGACAGCTGGTCACTCGAACAGTGGAAAATCCTGCCGATATGGTACAGCCTTGGCTGGCTGCTGTTGTTTATAACTGCCATAACACTGGTGTTTTTAAAAAGCGACCAGATTGCTTCATTTTTTGATTCCCGTCTAAAAATTATCTCAGGTCTTCTGTCTATTATCTTGATCATAGTCTTGATGCAGTTCGATTCGGTGGTTCATGCCGGCGGCAACCTGACTATTGCTCAATTTTCGCAGACTGAACACGTAATTCACAGATGGTATGAGTTCGGCAGCTCGATTATAATTTTTCAACTTTATCATCTCTATGATTTTTTAGGAATGGAAGCAAACGAAGCCAGCCTTTACGCTTTTAAAACTTTCTTATTTACAACAGTAATCGTTTCCATGATTGGCGCTCTGCTTTTAACAGCTGAATTGTCAAGCAGAGCCACTCACCGCTTCTGGTATTTCTTGATAATATTTTTTGGTCCCCAGTCGCTGGCGTTTTTCGGTCTGATAGGAACCGAAATTATAGTAATACCGGCAACAATCTGGTTCGGATTGTTTGCGATCAGGACGTTCAGGCAAAAAAGTATAACATCACTGGCCGCTATCTGGATTATTCTTATTGTCAGCGTTCTGCTTCACTATTCGGCGGCTATCCTTTTCCCGGCGGCTGTCTATGTAACGTTAAGGCATTTTTTGCGTCCAGGCAAATTTTCGCTGCTGTCTTTGCTGATATCGCTGCTGGCAACTTTCATTCTGCTGTTTTCTTATTACTTCTATGCCAGCTATGACTATGAGCTTTCTTTCAAACTGCTGCATTTTAAAGGCACCAATCCTTTCATTTCTTACGGTCTGTTTTCACAAAGACATCTTGGCGATATGATTCAGATGTTGTTTTTGATTTTCCCGCAAATCCTGCTATTAATTTTCCTGGGCCTGAAAGCGAAAAGAGAAGGCAACAATGCTTTTGCCTTTGTTTTTTCCGCCGTAATGTTTCTGACCGGTTTGATATTCGTGTTTATAGCTAACCCGACAAATTCTGTGGTAATGGAGCTGCCGGCATTTGCTGTATTTTTTATGGCCGGCTCAATCTGGGCCTGTACAGCAATTAAGACATCTGATGAAAAGCAGACCAACCCGACCCGGCTCCTGGCAATAGTCGCGGTCTTATCGGCGGCTTTCTTGTTCTCATATTTGCCTGTTTATTCTAAAATTACTTTATCGGATAAAGTTATTTCCAACTATTTTAAAAAATACCCCGCCTATCATACCAGGACAGGTCTGGCTTTCAGGGACGCTTACTTTCTTAAGAAAGACTTAGATAATGCCAATAAGTGGGACATAGGCATGCGAATAGAATCGACAGATTACTTAGCCTACAGCGGTGCCAATACTCTGCTGGAAAATGGAGAATTCACACCTGCCCTGGAAGAACTGTACCGGCTTAAGACAAAGTATCCCACATGGACAGAGCCAAGAATTTTAATTTCGTCAGTATTGCAGCGACTGGGACAGTTTAAGGAAGCCAAGGCGGAGATTGATACCTTGCTGATGCTCCAGCCTTACAATAAGAAACACCATCGAACTCTTTTTAATTATTTTTATGGGCAACGTTACTATCTTCAGGCGCTTGAGACAGCCGATAATTCCCTGAAAATATTTCCTGATGACAAGCAGCTGCTGGTGGACAAAATGACCGCCTTATTCTATACCAGAAACGATGCCGTCGCTGATTCATTGGCCAGGGAAATTATCAGGATTGACTCACTCCTGCCCTACCCCTATATGTTCAGAGGACTTATTATGGAACAAAGAAAAAACTTTGCGGGAGCAATAAGAAATTATCAGAAGTTCGTAAAATTGTTGCCCGACAGCCCTGATACGCCTGCCATTCGTAAGAAACTAAACGAGCTTGTCTTGAAGGAAAATGAAGAAGAATAGAGCTATGTTATAGTCTCTCTCTCCAGGGTTCTTCTACCAGTTCTTCTGTTGCTTCGGTCGGTTCTTTAATACGGTTGATATTTGAATCAATCTCCCGGAGTTCAAGGCGGGCTTTGCCTAAACTGGCTACAAGATTTCGTACCGAACCGTCCATTCGTTCATGGCTGCGGGAAAGTTTGATAACAGATTCCGAAATGTTATTGACACAAGACGACAGCTGCCTCCCCTGATTTACCAGACCAATCTCCAGATAGACAGACAAAAGTGCTGCTAAAAAGGCATATAGATGACCGGGAGAACTTGGTATTACTTTTTTTGAAAGGGCGTAATCAAAAACTGTCTGCTCGGCCGAAATAAACTGATAGTATATGGCTTCGGCAGGAATATACATTACCGCAATTTCCAGAGTCTCCTCTTCAGGTCTTATGTATCGTGAACTGATATCATCGACATGTTTTTTCAGCGATTTACTGAACTCTTTGTGATACGACTCATCGTCGGGATGATCCATATGCCTGTTAAATGATTCCAGCGGGAATTTTGAATCTATCGCCAGAAGTTTTGAACCGATCTTTATGACGGCATCAACCGTCTGGCCCGATGGAAACTTATGCTGCAATTCAAAATGCGCTCTGGGTAAAATTTGAGTCAGAATATTTTCCAAAAATGTTTCACCAAGCTGCCCTCTTAGTTTTGGCGGCCGTAAAAGCTCAGAAAGTGACTGAATATTCTGGCCTATGCTTTCTATATTTTTCGCCTGAATTTCCAACTCACCTAATTTTGTCTTTATCTCGCCGAATACTGCAACTTTCTGGTCCAGTGAACGATTTCCCTCGGCCAGCCGCTCATTTACTATCTTATTGGCCTGGTCAATCGAATCTCTCAAAGCGAGCATGCCTTCCATCTGCTTGGCGACCAGCTCGGCCGACAGAGTCTGAAAGGACTGTTTTAGTTCGGATTCTGATAACTTCTTGCTGCTGGCCATCTGAAAAATCAGCCAGATGACGACAGCCGCCAGAAAAGTGCCTGCGATGATTATGGCTATGAGCAGCCCGTTTGATTCCAAGTTTAGTTCTTTCTGCTATTCAGCAACAAATTTGTAATCATCATTAGAAGGAGAGACCCCGTTGGTCAAGCTTTTTTTGAAGCGGAAGGCCAGTATCTGCTTCTCCTCATTATAGTACTCCGGAGACGGCGCCAGGCTATTGATAATTTTCCCCAGCAGATGGCTGGTGGCATAGTCATAAACACCAGCTTCATTGGAATCAAAACGGATGGCATAGCGATAGCCGCCCAAACTTTCTCTTTCCGGATAATGTTCTAAATACATGACAGATGCTACTTCTATCAATTCCTTGACCTGCCCAAAAAATAAGGTTCCTCTGTTGCTGCCGGCCTTTTGAATGTCGATTTCAAAAATTAGCCAGTCATCTGTTTCTTTTACTGTAATTCCATTTGCCGCTATGGTAACGTTACCAGATGCGATTGTCCCCGGCCGGCCCAGCTGGTGCTCGGACTGCAGCTCTGATATATATTTGTCAAAGATTTTATCAAACTTGTCCCAGCCGCTGATATCAAGCGCTCTCAGCACCCTGGCTTTGACTGAATCAACTGGCATAGCTGAAACCTGGTCAAAACTCCCCGACATTTTACGATATAAAGCAAGGTAGCCGGTATACCCGATCCTTTCGACAAGAAATCGCGTAAAAATTCCTGCCAGAGGATAAGCAAGGTCGGACTCGGCATTGCTCTTGAAACTGCTATAGTCAAGAAGTGAATCCAGCGGAGTAATACCCTCCTTAAAGAGGAAAATTCCTATAGGAGACAATGCCGCCATAGATTTCCCCCAGCGCCCGCCCATATACACCGCCAGTCCTTCTTCAAAAAGAGGATGTACAAAAAGCGGCAGACTGCGCATCTTGTAGTCTGTCAGCAGGTGAGCAATCTCATGATAGTGCGGGAAAAAAGAACTTATTATATCGCTTGAGGCTTTATCATAGATCCCTTTAGTTCTGCGCCCGGTAATAGTTTTAACAGTTTTGTCGGAGTTGCAGTAGAAGTATTCTATTTTCACAGATTCCAGATGCCGTAAATCGTAATCGCCCAGCTCAAGCGAGTCAATCATTCTCGCCACAAATTTATCTGCTTCTTCCAGATTTATTGCATTAATAAATTTTTGAACTTCGGGATGAACATGTATTCTCAAATACTCCGTTTCCTGGACCGGCCAGTCTCGGGCATAAATATCCTGAGGATAAGTCAGCCAGTAGTTGCGTCCATCAAATTCAGCATAATAGGTATGTTCTACTTTTTTCCCTTCAACAATAGCAAGATAATGAAGTTTTTGATAAGCTCCATCAAACAAGTCCTCATAACTCTTTACCGCAGGCTTCAGATAATGACGCATCAGTTCCAGATTCTGAACGATTGGAGAAGCAGCATCTGATTTTAAGGGAATATTAGCATACTTGATTCCAAAACGGGTAGATCTTTCCTGTACTGCCTGGGTCCAGATCAAACCTGCCGACTCCGTATTTCCGGTTACCAGTAGTTCAAAATAGGAGGTTATAGTTGGTATGCCAGAGCTTACCTGGGCCTCAGTAGCTGACCAGATCAAAATAGAAAAACAGAAAGTTGTCAGAAAACGCCTATGCATTCTAAATATCATTTAGTTTCTCCGGTTTCAATTTCATGGGATAATATATATTCTATTTTACATTTAATGTCTACTAATGGCCAAAAAAAAGGCCGTTAAGCGGCCTTTTTAAAGTCAATACGGATAGTTTTTATCAAAAAGTAAATCCAACAGAAAAGCGATGAGTAGACTGCAGCCTTCCGAATTCCTGCCAGGCATAATCTATGAGAACTTTGGTGTCGTTTGAAATGTTAGTAGACAGGCCGCCGCCGAAAGTTAAGCCCTGTTCTTCATAATTTATCTTATAGCCGGAGCGCAGGAAAAACTTCTCGGAATAGGCGTACTCAAAACCCATAGCGCCCTGTTGCGAAAAGTCGTTAGGGTGTTTTAGTTCCGAAGCTACTGTTAGAATACTGTTATCACCGAAATCAAAATCATAGGCCGCGCCAAAACGGAAAGTTAAGGGAAGGTCATAAGGCGTGGTTTTTAGCTCCGCCCCTACCGCGTTATTGGCGCCGCTGCCATCAAGCGGATCATAGCCGACAGTTAAGTCCGGGCCGGAAAATTTGAGCTCCGGTCCCATATTGGTGATACTCATACCAAGACGAAGATTCCTGAATCCGGTATAAAGCAGTGTTCCAAAATCGAATGCAAAACCCTGCGAACTTTCGTTATATATTCTTTCACCAATATACTTGGCGGTTACTCCGAACGAAAACCTGGTGGTCAAATGCTTGGCAAAGGTAACTCCAACGGCATATGATGAAGCTGTAAAGGATTCACCGGTGCCGCCCTGTTCGGCAAAAGTAGTTATTTCCTGGTCGCCCATCGACAACATAGTCGCAGAAATTCCGAACACTCCGACATCTTCAAAATTCTTGGCGAAAGCAAAGTAGTTCAATTTGATATCCAGCAACCAGTCAACATTCGTAAAACTGACTGAGGATTGCTCAACGTCGCTGAGCCCGGCCGGATTCCAGTACATACTGTAAACATCGTTTACTACTGCCGTTGAGGCTTCACCAAGTCCCTGATAGCGGGAGCCAACACCAATCTTTAAAAACTGGGCACCACTGGCGCCGATACGTGCTTCACTAGCCGATAGGTTTATGGCAGCAAGCATTATGACAACAACAATTATGACAAGTAGGCGCTTCACTTTCAACCTCTACTTTATTATGGCAAACCGGCCCATATGTTCTCCGAAAGGAGACTCGACATGGAAGATGTAAGTCCCGGATGCTATCTGCTGACGGCTGGTAGACATCAAATTCCATCTCTCCGAACCGGTGTTATCGTTATGTACCAGAGTTTGTACTAAGCCGCCCGACAAATTGTAAATGCGGATAGTGCACTCTTGAGGTAGATTCTGGAACTCAAGGACAGACTCGCCTTCAGCTATCTCAACCATGGCCGAGTACTGGGCTATGTAAGGATTTGGAACCACTCTGATATCATCCAGTTCATTGGCGGCAGCGCCGGCATTAATGCCGTCGGCTGCAAAAGTAAAATTATCTGATGGGCTATTTAGCGGCGCGCCTTGTATTTCAAAGACATCACCAACCGCAGGACTATACAATGTATCATCAAAGGCAAACAACCAGCCGTAGTATTCGGGGAAAGCAAATGATGTCACCGATGTTACCGAATCATAGGGATAGTTTACAATCGCAAACAAGTCGTACGGGTCCCAGACGTCATTTCCGTCAAAATCATATACCGCCAAAGAGATTCTTTCGTTGGTGGTCGTATTCCAGGCTTCAAAAGGCACCCAGAATATATTGTCACTACCATAATAACCATCCAACACCCAGTTGGCCCTGGTGGAATCACCTGTATATCTTAATTCAAAGGTTGAGCTGAAGTGCTGATTGCCAAAAACGTCATAGGCATCACCAAAAAATGCCGGAAGGGTTGGTCCGTAAAATGGTCCCATGACTAAATTGGTGTCGGCACCGCCCAGCAAAGTTTGTCCCCAGCCGCGCGGGTCATGGTCGCCGTCACGGACTACAACTCTGATTCCCTCGGCAACTTCATAAAAACCGGGGTCGCCGGTTGTTATAGTCTGATTAGCCAGGACGGTATCGTTGGTGGTCATGTTTATCAGATGCCAGTAAGTCTTTTCAGGTCTGTCTTCGAATACAACCTGATAATCGGAACTACTAAGAGCGGCGGCATCAAAAATGAGAGGTAAAACATCACCATCGGATGGGAAACCGGTTCCGCTGTAATTGTGTTCAACTGTACTGACAGCATCATAGAATCCAGCCGGGTCGGTAGTCGGCGTAACTCTGATAATATTTTTATTAATTTCCGGCTGCCCAAAACCAGACTGCAGAGGATCAACGCCGGTGGCAGTATCCCCCTCGTCAAAAGCAGCCAGACAGTACCAGTATTCAACACCGTTAAAGAGGGCTGTATCTATATATGAATGCTGTATGGGGTCTCCGGGATTTAAAACAGTGTAGGTAGACAGCGGAGAATAGTCCAGAGTAAGACAGCTGTTGCCGGTATTATAATTGGCAACTCCCCAAGTCTTGCCCTGATTATCACTTCTATAAAGTTTATAGCCGACAAAATCCTGAATACCGGTCAGCGGATCGGTGCTGACTTCGGCTGTATCATTCCAAAACAGATAAACTTTTTCATCGCCGGCACGAGCGCTGATAAGCGGCGTAGCCGGTGGCTGCGGCCCGATAAAATTGGCGTCATATAAGGACTGTGCCAGTGAAGCATTATCCCGGAAGTCAGCTTCGTCTGCTCCGGCTATAATGGCATAGACTACCCGCACTGTTTGACCCGGAGTCATCGAAATACCGTTTACACACTGGATATAGAACTGATCTGCCGGCGGCAGCGAAACATCAAACTGAGTAGAGTTTATCATGGCATATCGACCGGGGTCGGTATTCGGCAGAAAGGCCCAGTCATCGGTACGAAATGCTGTCATGCCGATATTATTGGGAGTCTCGAGTAGCTTTGTACCCAGAATACCTGTTGGGAATTGCAGTCCCCAGCCGGGATCCTTACCTAAGTTGTCATAAATCCAGGCCAAATTTTCCAGCGAATCAAAGGCTACCAAATCCTCAAGCCTGCCGTTTTCTCCGCTGCCGTCCGGTCCGCCTACATCTATATCAATATAAAGACCAAAAGCCAGGCTGTCGTAAGTCATTGGTGAAGTGTTCGTAATTTCCAAAAGAACAAACATGAAATCTTCGTTATAACAGTAGTTCCATTGCAGTATGGTGTGAGTCAGTTCAAGTCCGAGTACCGAAGTTCCGCTGGCAGCATCACCCAGACGGTAATGAGAATCCTGAAGTGATGTTGGCCCACCCTGGAAAAAACTTGCTGAGAGAGAATTAAAAACTGTGTTGTAAACATAACTGTTC
>JADFPZ010000055.1 GCA_022562075.1 Candidatus Zixiibacteriota bacterium
TCAATCATTAGTCACGGAAGAACGCCTTTCTCAGTTTATCCAGGATAGAAAGGACAGTTTCGTTTCGATAGTAAAGGATAGCCTGAACTCATTACTGGGAGAATCAACTGCAAAAACTACGATCTTCTACCTTGGGGGGGAAGAGTCGCTAGAAGATCCCAAGAAATTGGAGGCAAACCTGAGATCCTTCTTTGATGTTGGAGCAGAAAGGGTTCTAGACGAGATTCTGAAAAATATGGAACGGATAAGATCATCTGAAAAGCGCAAATAAAGTCTTAGAACTTGTATGCGATAGATCTTACATGATTTAGAGGCGTAGATAATGACGAAAAAATCTTTCAACGCATTTTCCCCTAAATTAAAAATTAATTAAACGAAAGACCACTTGAAGCACGTCTTGAAGAAGATTAGCTGGCAGTATCTCGTTCTACTGATTAGCTGGCTTGCCTATGGTTTGGTTACAATTTTGTTTGTAGGAAGACTAGGCCCCGCTATTATCATATCTTCGTTGATTCCTATTATCATTTCTGGATTGGTCTTGGGTATGAAAGGAGGAATCCTTTCAGGCTTGTTGATAACTGTCTACAATATGATGTTTCTTGGATACGTTAATCCACCCTTCATTACAGTTTTTGGAAGCTTTCCGCTATTGTTTGGCAGTGCCATCGGCATCATGATCGGGGGCGTAGTTGGACGTATTAGAGACCTAGGAGTAGGTCTAAAGGAGAGGGATAGCTTGTTAAGTGATTCCGATGAACGCTTTCGAAGATCACTTGACGATTTACCCGAAGGATGTCAGATTCTCGGTTTTGACCGGAGGTTTCGATATGTCAACGATGCAGTTATTGAGCGCATTGGTATCAAAAGACAGAACTTGCTGGGCAAGACGGCTATCGAGGCTGGAATCGTTAATACTGACTCGAAATTACATCCCACAATTGAGAAATGTCTAGACGGGAGAGTATCTTCCGACCTTGAGGAAGAGGTAGTTTTTCCAGATGGAAGAGTTAGGTGGCTCGAATTTAGCATTAGACCTGTCCCTGAAGGCGTCTTTGTATTATCAAGAGATAGGACCGAGCGGAAGAAGGGGGAGGAAAAGGTTCTTGAAAGTGAAAGAAGGTATCGTGGGCTTTTTGATTCAAGTGCAGTAGTCATATGAGTGTCCTTTCAAAGAATTCTGAAGAAATAAATAGCGTCCCCCCCTACATCTTCTCCACGCAGCCGGCTATTAGTTCGCGGAGTTTGGGTTCGGCGGCGGCGGCGGTGCCGATGACATCATCAAGTGAGCAGGGGTGCATGTTGTCGGCCAGTCCCATATCGGTGATGATCGAAAATGCCAGAATCCTGTTATGCTGGTGGTGTGCTGCTATGACTTCGGGGACAGTCGACATGCCCACGGCATCGGCTCCCCAGCCGCGCAGCATGCGGTATTCGGCGGCGGTTTCCAGGCAGGGACCGGTCAGGCCGACATAGACGCCTTCCTGCAGCGGCTGTTTTAAATCCAGCGCTACCTGTTTGGCCATTTTGATATAATCGTGATTGTAAACTTCGTACATATCCGGGAAACGGTCGCCCATTTTTTCATCATTGGGACCGATAAGCGGATTACCGGGGAAGAAATTAATATGGTCTTTTATCAGCATGATGTCGCCGGCATTAAAATTCGGGTTCATGCCGCCGGCAGCGTTTGAAACGATGAGCGTTTTGATACCGAGCCTGTTCATGACGCGGACGGGAAAAGCAATCTGCTGTAAAGTGTAGCCTTCGTAAAAATGAAAGCGCCCCTGCATACAGACAACAGGTTTGCCGCGGAGCCCGCCAAAAAGAAGTCTGCCGGCGTGTGATTCGACTGTCGATACCGGAAAGTGCGGAATTTTGTCGTAACCGACTGTCGCCTGCATTTCAATGCCGTCGACCAGTGACCCCAGTCCGGTTCCGAGAATGATACCGATAGAAGGCTTAAACTGTGTCTGGCTTTGGATATAATCTGTAGCCTCGTCTAATTGTTCGTTCATTTTTTCAATTGCTTCCAAGGTAGTTTTCCTTTCTAAAATTGCTGCTCCCTGTTGTCCGCTTAAAGGGCGGTCTTAGAATTATATTATGCTGTTTTTGGATTGAAAATCAAATAGAATGCATCGATAAAGATTTATTTATTACTCTTCGACTCTCACGGGACGACTTCCGTTCAGGATAACAGCAGAATTTTATAGTTGAACGGTCAAATTCTCAAAGCAGTTCGTTGTATGTTAATGATATAACGGTATAACAGGAAACAAAAAAGGCCGGCTACCTGAGAGATATGACCGGCCTCATAAAAAGTGTAAGGCGAGAAATTTATTTTTTCCCGGGTTTTACTATATCCTCAAGTTTCGCGGCTATCTCATTAAATTCTTTATTTACATCCATTTTGCCCGTTTTATTAGCCTTAGGATGAGGAGCGGCACCAGAACCTGTTGGAGCGTCTGTCTTAGGCTCATTTTTCTTTACTATAAATCCAGGCGGTACTTCGTTTGCCAGGGCATCTGTCTCTTCCCATTTTTGTCCGGGTGAAGCCAGCGAAGGGGGAGAAGCTGTCGGGGGCTGGGTCGGTTCGCCATCGGCTCCTTTTTCACTATCCTGATACTGCTTAAGGGCTTCTTCAAGTTCAGCGGCGGATGGCTCATCATCTTCTCTTAGCTCGGCCTGTTTTTCCGGGCCGCTATCTTCTTCTTCAGAATCCTCTTCATAACGATCATCGTCTTCATCATCAGCGGTATCTACAATTATCTCGCGGTTCTCAGTAGTAACGTCTTCTGTATTTGTGACGGTTATTGCTTCACCTTTAGAAACATTTTCGGCGGCGTCGGCCATTGCTTCTCTGACATCAATTACCGCCTCGCGTTCGGCCAGTTCAAGATGTGATGATATAAGGGTGCGAAGTTTGCTTAGATACGTTTTGCGGTTTTGGTCAAGACTCTGAATGTGCTGCTCTATCTCCTGAACTTTTTTGGAATTACCGGCAATGATGTTTTTGGATTCTTCTTTAGCTTTTTTAATGATATCAGCCGCATCTTTTTTGGCGGCCTTTACGGTAGCGTCAGCATTCTTGCGGGCGTCAATAGCGGCACCCTTTATGACATCTTCATTCTCTTTCAGTGAAGCGACTTCGGAACGGAGGCTGTCAATCTCCATCGACAGCTTGACGTTTTCCTGCTTGGTTGTTTCTATAGCAACGGCAACCTGCTCCAGTAGATTATCAACTTCTTCCTTGTCGTAGCCGCGCATTTGAGAGCGAATTTCTATACTACGGATATCATTTGCGGTTAGACTCATAACTAATTACTCTCGATTTCTTTTGAGTTTCAATTTTGAAACAACTGCTTTGAAAGTGCAAATATTGAGCAACCCAAAGCAGAAACTTCCTTAGCTATATTATCGAACTTGTACGGGAAAAAATTAACCCTCATAATGGGCTAATATTCAGCTATTTTAGCACCTTTAGGCCAAAACTTGAACTTTTGAAGTTAGGCTTTGGCTGGCCGGGGTCCGAATAAGGCTGAGCCCAGCCGGATAGTGGTAGAGCCTTCGGCTATAGCCAGCGGATAATCATCTGACATGCCCATTGAGAGATGCTCAAAGCCACTTCCACAGATCTCTTTGCCCTTATGATAGAGTTCACGGCACCTGGAAAAGGCGCTGCGGATAGAATTTTCATCATCGGTAAGAGGACCGATAGTCATCAGGCCGGTTAGTTTGATATTTTCCAGCTCGCTTGTTTTTTTGATTAGTTCGAGACAGTTGTCTACGGCTACGCCGAATTTTTGGTCTTCGCCTGAAGCATTCACCTGGATATAGCATTCTATTGTTCGTTTATCTGAGCCGGCGGCTTTGTTTATTTCAACAGCGAGTTTCAAAGAGTCTACCGATTGGATTACGTCAAATAGCTGCACCGCTTTTTTGGCTTTGTTGGTCTGCAGGTGGCCTATCAAATGGTAGCAGGCGATTCGGCCAAGCTCTTCTATTTTTAACTCAGCTTCCTGAACTCTGCTTTCACCGATATAATGAAAGCCCGCTGCAACCGCAGTATTAATTAAGGATGCCGGGAAGCTCTTGGTAACAGCAATAATTGATATATCGTCCACGTCACGGTTATGCTCATCGCAGACCTCGGCGATACGTCCACGGACTAAGGTAGAGTTTTTAGCTAAAATATCTTTCATCGTCTGGGTAATGATAACAGGCAGAAGTTTGAAATCAAGATAGCAGGTAAAAAGCGAAGGATAATTCTTAAACCTGTTCTTTTTGTTGTCCGTAATTTTGGTGACTTGTATAAATAATGAAATGGCAAACGCCAATCTTTTAAGCTGGATAGAAATTTCCAAGAAAGCCCTCTCGCATAATATCAAGTCCCTGGCCGGACTTTCCGGCCAAAGTAAGCTGGCCGTTTCTGTTAAGGCCAACGCCTATGGGCACGGGCTACTTGAGATTTCCGGGCTGTTATCCAAGCACCATGAAGTAGAATATTTGACGGTTCATTCGTTCGAAGAAGCTCAGGCAGCCAGACTTGGCGGCTGGCAAAGAAAGATAATGATATTGGGGCCGGTTCAGGCAAATATGCTTGAGGCTCTTTTTGAATATGATTGTGAGCCGGTGATTTTTGAAAAGACAACTCTGCGCAATCTGGGGAGTATTTCCAAGAAGCTCAAAAAGAACATTCGGACGCATCTGAAACTTGAGACCGGCACCAACAGACAGGGGATAACAGAAAGAGATTTGGAAGATTTTGTGAAAATCTATAAGAAATATCCCTATTTGAAAAGACCGTACGGCGCCAGTACGCATTTTGCCAATATCGAGGATACGACCAATCATGAATACGCTCAGTTTCAGCTTAAAAACTTTAATCGGATGATCAAAAAGCTTTCGGGCTTGAAGATGAAACCGACTGTTCTGCATACAGCTTCATCTGCCGCCTTGATTCTATTTGAGAAGACGCACTTTGATCTGGTCAGGCCGGGTATCGCCATGTACGGCCATTGGCCGTCGAAAGAGACAATTGCGACCCATCTGATGCAGGGAGGTAAAAATAATCTGTTTAAGCCGCTTCTTTCGTGGAAGACAAGAATTACGCAGCTAAAAAATGTAGCGGCTGATGAGTTTATTGGCTACGGCTGTACTTACCGGACCACCAAAAAAACAAGACTGGCGGTTTTGCCGATAGGCTACTACGATGGCTACAGCCGGGCTTTGTCAAATCATTCATATGTTCTGGTAGGCGGCAAGAGAGCGCCACTGCGCGGCCGTGTTTGCATGAACCTGATGATGGCCGATGTTTCCGATATCCAAGGCGTGAAATTGGGCGACGAAGTAACCCTGATTGGCCGCTTTGGCGGGGACTCAGTAACTGCAGAACAGCTGGCCGGCTGGTCAAACAGCATAAACTATGAGATCCTGTCCAGGCTGGGTTCGCATATTCCCCGCATAATAGTCTAAAGAGCTTTTGATAATTAATCTTGACTCTGTTTTCAACTGGCCTATTTTGTGAAGGCTTTCACATAGATAAGATTTTATCGATAGGTTTGATAAAGAGGTATAAATGGATGAGTTTCGAGAGACAGAGCTAAAAAAACGCATTTCAGAGTCGACAATCAGGCGTTTGTCTCTTTACCACCGGGCTTTGGAGATTGTAGAGGAAAATGGCAGTGAGACTGTCTCCTCAAAAGAGTTAGCCAAAATAGAGAAATTGACACCGGCTCAGGTGCGCAAAGACCTCTCGTTTTTTGGTTCATTTGGAACCCGCGGGCTGGGTTATCCGGTCAAAGATTTAAAAGCAAAAATAGCCAGGATTTTGGGAATTGACCGGGTCTGGAATATTGCCCTGGTGGGAGTGGGAAATATCGGCTCGGCTCTGGTAAGTTATAAAGAATTTGCCCGCCAGGGATTTAAGATTGTAAAACTGTTTGACAATGACCAAAGAAAGATAGGCTCTAATCATAAAGGAATTGTAGTAAGCGATATTAAAAATATTGTTTCCGAATTAAGCGGCTCAGAGATAGAGATGGTAGTAGTTTGCGTGCCCGGCTCGGTGGCTCAATTTGTAGTAAATGATATTGTCAAAGCAGGCTTAAGGGCGATTTTGAATTTTGCTCCGGTAAATCTGAAAGTTCCCGACGACGTTTTTGTACGCAATGAAAATATGGCAATGGAGTTGGAATATCTTTCTTATGCTTTGGTGAACAATCACAGCAAGAACAGAGTTAAATAAAGTTGAAAGCTCCGGTTCAGGGATGAATTGGGGCGTTTATACCTCATTTGAGAGTCTTCCTTGATAAGAGGGAGATAGCAGTCCGTTTGAGTCATCAGGCGGGCTGTTTTTTGAATACCAGAATTGAAGTTTGAATGAAAAAGATATATTAAGTATCCTGAAACTATTGCATATATTTCTGTATAACCGATAATGAAAAAAATGAGAAAATTGCTTGGATCTCTGATCATATTTTTACTTTTGGCCACAACTGCTCTGGCTCAGTCTGACTCTCTAAATGACCTTTTAGACAGGGCCGGACGTCAGATGTATGTGCAAAAATATGAGGAAGCACTTCTGACTCTTCAAAGCGCCCTCAAAATTGACCCAAATAACTTTGAAGCTCTTCAGTATATAGGAACTGCTCACTCGGCGGTAGGGAACCTAAAACAGGCTCGCACTTTTTTTGAGAGGGCATATGCTATAGATCCAAGCGGTGCAGAAATAAATAATAATCTGGGGGTGAGTTACAGCACCGATGGAAACCGTGAAAAAGCTATAGAGTTTTTTCTAAAGGCTGTAAAGGTCGATTCTAGTTCGGCAATTTTTAATGCAAATCTTGGAATGGAATATCTCAGAATTGGCCGCACGATGGGCGCTCTGCCTTATCTCCATAAAGCCAATTCTATCAGACCAAAGCAGCCGGAGATATTATTTTCAATAGGCAACAGCTACGCCGCTGCGAGTCGCATAGACAGCGCCGAGTTTTATTATGAAAAAAGTGCAGAAGCTGGCGGGGCAGCCGCCGAACTGTACTATTTTTTAGGGAGAATCAAAGATAAGTTAAAAAAGACCAAAGATGCCGAAGCCAGTTATAAGACGGCTTTGAAACTTCAGTCCAACTATCCCGACTGCATTCGATCGCTGGGAATATTGTACATTACCGAGGGGCGTTACACCGAAGCCGCCGTTCAATTTGAAAATGTGCTGGCTACAGATTCATCTTTCCCGGGGAACTGGGTCGGCCTGGGTACTGCTTATGCCCTTGAGGGTCGCAGCGAAAAAGCGGACTCCATTTTTAACGGTCTATACGCGGTTGATACTTCTTTAGCCTTTCAGATGATGCGGATGATTAGAGAAGAGCGCAGCCGCCAAAAAGAAAAAGCCAAAGACTAAGCAATTTAGTCACCGCCTTCCATAGTTTTACCAATTTTGGAATATGGGAAATTTCCCATACTCTCTTGAATATTCACATACAATCCGCATATCTATAAGATTGCTAAAATCCTTGGTATCAATGGCTTAACCACTTCGGCACAGAAATTGATTGGTGTTGTTATAACGCAAAGGGTCTAACCTTTTAAGGAGGATTAGTAATGGTACGGAGGATCAGTTTATTGGCCGCAATTTTCATGCTGGCCTTTGTCGGAGCAAGTTTTGCCGGAGACAATAATGTAGAATCAAGCGCTTTTGATATCAGATTTGATGTCAGAGAAATGAACAGAACCGATAAAATGTCGCGGGAGCTTTCACATGAAGTCAATCTGTGGCACGATGCCGTTTTGAAGCGTAACGTCAAACGCGTCAGAAAGCATCAGAAAAGAATTTTCAGTCTGATTGATGCGGATATTAGAGCACGTTCGCTAGCGGTCAGACGCTATGAACGTGAAGCCAACAAATCCGTTAGAAATGTAGTTGAAAATGTCCGCGCTGACGAGCCGGTTTCGGCGTCAGAAAAATATGCTGCTAAAGATGATATCAAAGACCTTCGCAAAGCCAGACAGCTGGTTAAAGCAAAAGAGATTCTGTTTGATTCAATTAAGCGGACTGAAACTTTCAGCAACCGCTATCGGCTACTGGGAGACTATTTGGAAATTGTCAGCCGCGAAAATAGAATGAATAAGATTGAACTGGCTGAGAGTATCCCTGAGGACAATTAGAATTATATCATAGCAAGTATGAAGGCGAGGCGCTAAGCAAGGCTCCTCGCCTTTTTTGTTGCCTCAAATTTCATAACGGGACAGTTTTGCAATAATTGAATTATTTCAGGGAAGGTCTTATTGGGACTTTTAAACAAATTTCCATCGTTCAATTTCATTTATAAAAATGCCGCGGCTACTTTTGTGCGGTTTCCCTTCACTCTTCTCAGCGCTGCATTGGGCGCTGTTGTGGGAATTATGCTGATAGAATCAGACAAACAATTCCAGGAATACACTCTACAAAAATTATGGATGATTGCTTCGTTAGGATTGCCGCTATTTACTGCGCTGGTTTTCTATGCCGACAAAAAGTTGTGGGATAAAACAAAGAGTTACGGGCTTCAAGCGGTTGGAACTGCGTTTCTTGTAATTTACTATTTCAGCTGGCCGGAGAATCCGGAAAGTCCGGAATATCATTTGCAGCGCTTCTTGCTTCTTGCTGTTTCCTTTCATTTTCTGGTAGCGTTTATTCCATTCATAGGAGGCAATCAAATTCAGGGCTTTTGGCAGTACAACAAGAGTCTGTTTTTGAGATTTCTTACAGCTGCTCTTTATTCATCTGTTTTATATATTGGTTTAACAATCGCACTGGCTGCGATGGACTATCTCTTTGGAGTCGATATTGACGGGAATAGTTATCTCAAGCTCTGGGTTGTAATCGTTACTGTATTTCAGACCTGGGTTTTCTTAGCAGGTGTTCCGGCCGACCTAAATGCTCTGAACGATCCGCAAGAATATCCCAAAGGTCTCAAAGTTTTGGCTCAGTATATTCTTCTGCCTTTAGTTGCTCTTTATTTTCTGATTCTGATAAGTTACGAATTTAAAATTATTTTCGAATGGAATCTTCCCAAAGGCTGGGTATCGCAGCTGGTCTTATGGTTTTCGGTTGTTGGCATCTTATCGCTGCTGCTGTTGCATCCACTTCGGGAAAGGACAGAGAGCAAATGGATCAAAGTATTTTCGAAATGGTTTTTCAGGATGCTGCTGCCGCTTTTGGGGATGCTGTTTGTTGCGATTTGGGTGCGGATATCAGACTATGGCATGACCGAATACCGTTACTATGTGATGGCGATGGCAATCGGTCTTTCGCTGGTAGTTTTCTATTTTATTTTCAGCAAAGCCAAAGATATAAGAATTATTCCAATGGTTGTTTTTGCGATTGCAATTCTATCTGCTTTTGGACCCTGGGGGGCTTTCGCTGTTTCAAAAGCGAGTCAGTTAAATCGAATGGAAGCAATCTTTGTAGAAAATGAAATGTTGGCAGATGGAAAAGTAGTTCCCTCTGAAACAGAAATATCTCATGAAGCAAAAAAAGATTTAAGCAGTATAACCTCCTACCTGATTGAAAGACACGGCCTAGAGGTTTTTGAAGTATGGTTCGATGACAGTACATTAGTCTCGCTTGATACATTTGAAACCAATTATCAATCCAGGAAACTGGTAAAAATGATGGGCTTTGATTTTGTCAGCAGATACAGCGGGCAGACGGAAAAGGATTACTTTGAATTAAGCACAAAAGATAATATGGCGTATAAACTGGAGGGATACGATTACCTGCTAAATCTGAATTACGGCAATTTTAATTTCTGGGAAAAGCGTGATTTTGTCACAATCGATGATTATCAAGTCAAGTTACAGGTGAAGAAAGAAATTGCAGTAGTACAATTAATCAGTTTGAATATGCGGGACAGCAGTGAGTTTGTTTCAGAAGTAAAGATGAACAACTCTTTGGCCATGTTGATAGAGAAATATGACGAGGACGATGTGGAAATGGCAGATTTCACTTTTGATATTTCAACTGATATAATCGAAGCGCGCTTGTTTTTAATCTCTGTCTCAGGATGGAAGTCTGACGACAGTCTTACAATTTCGTCAATAAAGGGCAATGTTCTCTTGCGGAAGAAGTAAATTTTAAGCTTTCGGAACAATACCATGAGCTCGTAAATTTTATCTATGGTTGATTCAGTATGTAAGACAGCTCTTAAGCTGAAATTGTCTTTGGCAACGGTAGTGTTGCTAATGTTTTTTGCAAGCTCTGTATTCGCCGAAACGGGCTATCTGTTTATTGAATCTACCCCGGAAAAAGCAGAAATCATAATCGACGGCAAGGAATATTACAGATATTTCACGCCGGTACTTTGTACGCTTGCTGTCGGAGAGCACAAAGTGACGGTCACCAAGCCGTACTATCAGCCGGAGACGTTTTCGGTGACAGTAACAGCTGAAACTGTGACTCGCAAGTTGGTGCATTTTGTGCTTGAAGATGTTGCCACTCCGAGCAAGAGAGATGCTGTTATAGTAAAAAAGAAAATCGGGCAGTTGACTATTTTGACCAATCCCTTCGGCGCCACAGTATTGTCTGAGGATAAGGACTTCAAGGTGACCACGCCGATTACTCTTACTAACGTTACCGCTGGTAAACACAATTATAGCATCATCTATAACGACATAAAGGTTGATACGACGATTATCATAAGCGGTGACTCGCCTCAGACCTTAAGTCTGGATTTGCACCGTTATTTTGGTAAAGAGGAATACTCCAACGTGCCGCATATTAAAATGAGAGTGGTCATGACACTTCCCGGCTGTGAGTATCAAATAGCCGGTGACAACAAAACGATGCTGATAAAAGGGGTCGATGCGGAAATACATATTTCAACCGGTGATACTTCGCTGGTCCTGACCCATCATGAACTGGCTGACTATGACCAGAAAAAGCAAGAGCTGAAAATGAAACAGTCGGAATTTACTTACTTGTTCGAACCGTATCTGTATGCTGAGCTAAGGATTGATGTCATAACATTTGCCAACCAAACAGGGATGATGCTGCCGCACACTTCGGCAGAAAAATCTACTGTGCATTACAGCTTTCCGGCGTCGTTAAACAATGGCGAAGAAATAAATGTGCGCATCTTGATCGAAGAGGACGGGGATATTATTTTCAGGTACTGGTAATAATCTAATATTTTAAACGGAGAGAGTAAATTGGGAAAAACTTATCAATCAATAACTATCAATGCGCCTGTCGAAAAAGTATGGCAGGCAGTTCGCGATTTTCATGATATGTCCTGGTGCCCTAACGTAATTACTAAACTCGAAAAGATTAGTGATAAAGCCGGCGATGAGATTGGCGCAGGGCGGAAATTAAATGATGCTTTTTCGGAAACATTAAGAGAACTAGACGACTCTAACATGACGTTTTCCTACAGCATCGATGACGGACCATCTCCAATTTCCAAAGATGACGTCAAAAATTATGTGGGGACAGTTAAGCTAAGCTCTGCGCCAGGGGCAGAAGAAACATTAGTAGAGTGGTCGTCAGTATGGGAAAATAACGACGATGCAGCCCAGGAGTTTTGTCACAACATCTATCTGGCGCTTTTGGGAGATATGAAAAGTAATTTGGAATAAATCTGATTTCGGACGTTTGATAATCTTAATTCAAATTAAACAGGGCAGAATTTTTGAAATTCTGCCCTACTCTCAGATAATAAGTTTAGTTACCTTTGACCGATATGAAGTCAGACATGCCGAGATTTTCTAAAAGTTCATTTTGAATCTTGTCGGTTGTCTTATTAATTGCCCGGGGGCCGTCGCCGCCCATCATCGGATCAACGACAGTTCTAAGCGGTCTCTGGCCTGCCGGAGTTTCAATCAACTTAGCGATGGCGTCAGCGACAACCTGAGGGTCAGGAGCGTCATCGCTTTTTAAGCTCTCCGCAAATCCGCCCCACATTTTTTCAGGCATTTCCGCCAGTGGTCCGTAGCTTTTCAGCCGGTCACGGTCAGCGGCAGGTTCCATGTTTTCAAGAAAGTTTGTGCCAAATCCACCGGGCTCAACTATAACAACATCAACGCCGGTACCGGCCAGCTCATATCGATATGACTCAGAAAGACCCTCCAGGGCGTACTTGGTAGCGACATATGCACCGGCAAAAGGCATCACCATTCTGCCAATTATGCTCGAAATATTAATTATCAAACCATTACCCTGTTTGCGCATTGCCGGCAATACAGCCCTGCTTACTCGCTGAACTCCAAAGACGTTGACATCAAAATTTTTCTGAAACTGCGGAATTGTAATGGTTTCGGTAAATCCAGTCACGCCAAAACCGGCGTTGTTTACGACTACATCAATGTGACCGGTTAGCTCATAGGCCTGTTTGATAGCCGAATCTACAGATGAATCACTTGTCACGTCCAGCTCAAGCAAATGAAGCCGGCCCGGTTTGCCTTCGGCAAATGTTCTAAGGCTATCAGCATGCTCTTTATTTTTGGCGTTCAATCCGCGCATAGAAGCAATGACTGTATGACCCTGCTCAAGCAGGGTGCGAGCAGTCAGTAACCCAAAGCCGCTGCTGCTGCCGGTAATGAGCACTACTTTTGTTTTGTTCATTTTTATCTCCTTTTTTATAAAATACTATTGATAACGAATTATTCGCATTATGTGATAAAGATTTAACAATCCGGCAAGAAGTTGGTTCCGCGCTTGAGTAAAAAGTGGGCTCAAAGAGAAAGGAGATTATACCGATATTAAAGTTATGCTGATAATAGTTGATTGAAGGGGCTGACTTAATAAATTGCGGCCAATGTTGAAAACGATGTTTCAATAAAATGAATAAAGGTGAAATAAAATGACATTTGCGCGAAATAAGGTTTTTACAAAGACTTTCATACTGATGGCTCTGCTGCTTTTTGTCTTTAGCTTAACTGCAGAAGCTCAGAATAAAAAGAAAGCTTCAGGCCGGTCCAAAAACTATTCATTGGGCGCCAGAATAGGGCTTGATAATAGCGCCAGCCAGTTCTTGATAGGCGCTCAGGGGGAATTCGGCCGTTTTGCAGGTTCGGCAGTACTGGCGCCGAGCCTTGATTTTTCACTTGGCGGTGACGGCACTGCGGCAAATCTGGATCTGCGCTGGTATCTATTGCCGCTGCCAGAATCCGGACTGACTTTTTATGGCGCTGCCGGCCCGACACTATTTTTCACTTCTGGAAAAGGCGCCAGTTCAACCGAATTTGGTCTGAGTCTTACTGCCGGTATGAAAATCCCAATG
>JADFPZ010000263.1 GCA_022562075.1 Candidatus Zixiibacteriota bacterium
TTATCACATGAGTAGTCATCAGGTCGCCGACCGAGAGATTTTTGAAAGCGTCATTATCCACTGTGATCGAGCGGAAAATATCGCGGTCGCTGACAATTCCTTTAAGTTTGCCGTTTTCGTCCAAAACAGGCAGGGAGCTGATGCGGTTAGTGACGAGCAGCCTCATTGCCTCAAGGATAGACGTCGACGGCGTGCCGGTGATTACAGCCCGGTTTCTGTTTTTGAGAAAATCCTTTACTAACATAACAAGCCCTCCTATGGTTGGCAGGCAGGGTTTATTGGGCTGCGAAAGGTATCACAAAAGACAGCTGTCAGACTAGAATGTAAAATAAACCCCAATTGTGAATGTGAAATAACTGCTTTAGTATGTATAATTATTGAATAATGACCAAACGATTTTTTCAGATAACGGCTGTTTTGATACTGGCTGCGATTCTCTTTATTTCGGCTCTGGCGCAGGAGCCAGCTGACCCGGTTCTCAGTTTCTATGTCACACAGGCCAAAAAAGCGTTTGAAACGTCACAGCTCCACTCAGAAAAGATGCACTATACTTTTTTGGTTACCAGCCACTACCAGCAGATAGGCCGAGGCGGTGTTATCGAAAGGCTGGATACGGCGATTACCAGATACTTCATGAGCGGCAGCCAGATCGACTCCACTCAGGTGGTCGCCGAGCCGACCTCAGAAATGCCTGTTCCGACTATTGCCTTCCCGAACATCTTTGCAGAATCCTATATATATAATTTTTTCCCCAACGATATTGGAGAGGAAGACATTGCCATCGGTTTTGACACGCCCGGCAGTGAAGACAGCCTGCCGGCAGGTCTGGCTGTGATAGACAGGGCAGAGTATAAGCTGAAACGGCTGCATCTTTATTATCAAAACCCTGACGGTTTCAAGCGCTTAACCCGTTCGTACCTGTTAAAAGAGCAGAACGGCTTTATATTTGCTGATTCGATTTGGGAGCTTAACGCCAAACACGGGGTTTTCTCGACCGAATACTACCGGCTGGATACAGATATCGGGCAGCTGCAGCTAATTAGATAAAAAAAGGATTAGCATGTTGTGCCGGCCTTTTCTGGTTGACTAAGAGAGGAAATTGCATTCTAATTGCAGTAAAATTATGAAGAATATTGAAGAAAATCTCAAAGCCCGGATTTTAGAAACCCCTGAGCGGATTCCTGTCCATGTAGCCATCATAATGGACGGCAACGGCCGCTGGGCCGCCCGGCGTAATCGCCCCAGAACTTTTGGGCATAAGGCCGGAGTTGAGGCTGTTAAGAAAGTTGTCAGGTCGGCAGGTGAGATTGGTGTCAAGTATTTGACGCTCTACACATTTTCAAGCGAAAACTGGAGCCGGCCGCCTACCGAGGTCGCCGCGCTAATGCAGCTGCTGACGCGAACTACTAAGAATGCCATAAATGAATTAATCGAAAACGATGTCAAGCTTATCACAATCGGCCGTATCGATGGTCTTCCTCAAAGGAAGCGGGAAGTTATTCTGGAAGCGATTGAACGCACCCGCGACAATAAAGGTATGGTTCTAAATCTGGCTCTTAACTACGGCGGACGTTCCGAGATTCTTGACGCTGTCAAAGCGATAGCCAATTCTTCAAGGGCAGGGATGCTTGACACCAAAGATATTACCGAAGAACTTTTCTCCAGATTTCTTTATACGGTAGACCTGCCCGACCCTGATATGCTGATCAGAACCTCGGGCGTAAAAAGAATTTCAAACTTTCTGTTGTGGCAGACAAGCTACACCGAGCTGTTTATTACCGATGAACTCTGGCCCGATTTCGGTCGCAAAGAATTGTTCGAGGCCATACTCGACTACCAAAAACGCGAACGTCGATTCGGAAAGCTAACTGCCCGCAATAGCGCATGAGCAGAAATATGCTGACCAGAATACTGGTGGCGGCTGTGGCTATACCGCTCATCCTCTGGATTGTTTACCAGGGCGGGATGTGGTTTTTGGGCATGATATTTATCTTTGCTTCTATTGCTTTCGGCGAATTTCTATATCAGGAAAAAATTAAACCGAGCGACATTATCTATTGGCTGTCGATAACAACTTTCGTCCTGTTGTTTCTTACGGTTGCCGGTGTCATCACCGGCGATGATTCTGGCCGGAACGCATCATGGGTAATCGTCGAAATAATCGGCTTTTTTTTAGTGTCGGGTATGCTGCTCAGTATGGGCAAAGAGTCGCCGTCCGATTTATTCGCCCGGCACAGCCGGCTGGTCTGGGGGCTGCTTTATATAAGTCTGCTTTATCCGACTGTCTATCTGGTTGGTAAGGGAGTCGGGCAGTTTCACGGCGGTGACAGCATGCTGCTTTTGTTTGGAATTCTATGGGTAGGGGATACTGCCGCCATGCAAACCGGGAGAATCTTTGGCAAAACAAAACTGGCGCCATCGGTTTCGCCAAACAAGACTGTCGAAGGATTCTTTGGCGGCCTGGTCGGCGCTGCTGTTGTTGCAGCAATATTGTATTATTGGAAATTTTCGTTCATGAACGAATCCGATATGTTTGTTATCGCTATTGGCTGCTCGATTTTCGGACAGCTGGGCGATTTGGTGGAATCAATGTGGAAACGTTCTTTGGGAATCAAAGATTCATCGGGGATTATTCCCGGTCATGGGGGAGT
>JADFPZ010000264.1 GCA_022562075.1 Candidatus Zixiibacteriota bacterium
ACTTGATAGGCGGTAAAATCGTACAGAAAGCCCGAAAAATTTATGGGATGGCCGTGGGTCAGATGCCCGCCGTGTGAGAGGTCGAGCCCCATCACTTTATCGCCCGGTTTTAGCGCTGCAAAATAAACCGCCATATTGGCCTGCGAGCCGGAATGCGGCTGTACGTTGGCATGCTCACAGCCAAACAATTCCTTCAAACGGTCACGCGCCAGGTTTTCGGCATTGTCAACAAACTCACAGCCGCCGTAGTAGCGCCTGCCCGGGTAGCCCTCGGCGTATTTGTTGGTCATCACCCCACCGACTGCTTCCATGACCGCTTCGGAAACGAAATTCTCCGAGGCTATCAGCTCAAGCTGGTTAGCCTGCCGCCCGGTTTCATCTAATATGGCCTGATATATTTCGGGGTCTGATTCTTTTAAGTATGACATAGCTTTCTTCTCTTGTAGGTCAGGACTCGCCTCCTTGGCGTGGTCCTGACAATTATCGTGGGCAGTCTGCCCCGGCGAGTCCACGTCTGCCCCATATAAGAATTATACAGAAAACAAAATGCCGGGTCAACAAAAGGGATTTGTGAGCTATTCTGCTTGAGGCTTAAACCAATTCAACTCCGCGGCCAGATACGTACACCACACTGCCAGAAACTGAAGCGGAACTCTGACCAGCAAATAGACCGGCCCGGCTCCATGCCCGCCGACATCAATGCGCTCAATTGCTGCATATATGTTGAAAGGCAAGATTCCTATAAGCCATGCTATTAGTAAGGCGCCTGTCAATTTTCGGAGTTTTGGAATCCATAATCCTATGACGCCGAATAATTCCGGAAAAGCAGTGAGAATAACCATTTGCTCCGGGTTCGGAAATATCGGCGGAATCATCCGCGCCATTTCGGCGGTCTTGGTAAAATGTCCCATCGCTCCAACAAGAAACAAGAGCGAAACCCCTATTCTGAATTTCGTGGCATCAGAGATTTGGAATTTCGGATTAATCTTTTGAACAAGTGTCAAAACCAAATAAGGACCTATGAGTAATAGAGTCAGATAAAGCAGCAGCATTGTGGCAAATTACTGGATAGGGGGTGTGGGGTCAAGGAGACGAATTCTAGAAAGCCGCCACCCCGGCGAAAGTAGTAGCTGTTTAAAGCACTTTAATAAAGCGAACCTTAAGTGCATTTGTGTCAATTACTTGACGGTCGCTCTTCTAAGAAAGTTCCAACGTCGAAATTCATTTAACTTGAACTTACTCACTTTAACTTCAAGTAACTAATGACCTATCAAAAATTTTAATTGACAGTCAATGACTACTATTATAATTTATTTTTAATAGATGTTTGTGGCTAGCGAAGACTTTTTTTACGTCAGTAAGTTATTCAAAGCAGTAAAGAAGCCAACACTAGATTTTCTCTGCGATAATTATAGCTATATGTATATGCTTTGAATGGATGAAGGGCTTGGGATAAAAAAATGTAGCAATTTTTTGAAAGGAAGTAAAATCCTATGAGTAAACAGTTAAAGTTTCAGTTATGGATTGGCGTACTTTTTATATGTACTGTCCCTGCCCACGCCACCATTCACAATATCACTGTTGGAAACAATTTTATCTCGCCACTCGGGACAACCGTTATGGCCGGTGATTCTGTCAGATGGACATGGCAAGGAGGAATCCCGCATACTATTGCTGCGGACGTTTCCTCACCCAAACAGTGGAATTCTGGACAAAGTAGTGATATTGATTTCGAATTTGTACTCCAGTTTACTTCCGGAGATGGTCCCGGACCGTTTCCATATCGCTGTCTAGTACACCCTACCCTCATGATTGATACCATCTTCGTAACAGTTGCAACAGATGTCAATGATGACCTCCCGCAAGAGTTACCAGATAGATATTCTATAAGTCAGAACTATCCCAATCCGTTCAATTTATCGACTACCATCAGGTATACCCTCCCAACCAGGTCAAAGGTAACTATTTCCATCTACAATATCATGGGTCAGAAGGTCAATACCATTGTCGATGGAACCAAGAGTGCCGGCAGCTATACCGCCTACTGGAACGGCACCGACAAAGCAGGCAAGGTTGTATCATCCGGTGTTTATTTTTACCGCTTGCACGCCGAAGATTTCGTTGAGACAAAAAGGATGCTACTTCTAAAATAGAATTGTCCTGTTTATTGAACTGACCTGCCCCCGAATTTAGGTTCAGTTTGGGTAAGAGTTATTTTGGTGTGGACGGGTAGTCCGTCCCGGTGTGTCAATTATATTTTATTACATCCCCGGTCACTGTCACTGTGCGCGTGACATATAATCCCCATGTAAAGAGAGATATTAAGATGTCCCCAAAATTGTTTTGGGCGCGAATACGCAAATTGATGATTGCGTCACCACCGGCATCAATAATTTGTTTTTCAAGAATATCCCGAAAATAATCGTGTTTATCACCGGCAGGTTTGTTGGCTGGTATAATCCCAAGCGCCCAACCGGCTTTGTCGTTGACACTAAAACTCTTGAGAACTGTGTAAGCTTGGTCTTCAGTGTCATTTACCGAGGCAGCCTCATGCAGGCTGGTAGAGTCCAAGGCGATTGTGGCACAGGACGAAATGAAAAGCAGCCCGATACATAAGACTCCAAGTACGCGCTTTTCCATCATGAATTTC
>JADFPZ010000265.1 GCA_022562075.1 Candidatus Zixiibacteriota bacterium
ACTCCGTTCAATCCGGCAACAGTAATCGAATTCGATCTGCCACGACGATCAAATGTTTCCATAACGATTTTCAACCTGCTTGGGCAGCAGGTTAAAGAATTGGTGAACGAGGAGATTTCCGCCGGGAGTTATCGGGTCAGCTGGGATGGTATTTTGTCCAGCGGCCAGAGGGCGTCGAGCGGCATCTACTTCTACCGTTTGATAGCCGATGACTTCATCGACACGAAGAAAATGATCCTGCTAAAATAGGGAGAAAATTGGCAGAACCGCTAAAGGGCATGGTGCCCTACATGAACTTTACCTACTAATTCTTCTGAACGTATGAAAAATTGTAGCTGGCGCCGTCGAAAGGCTGGCCGTCTACCACTACATACGGATAAATAAAATAGTTCAGAGTGTACGATGATTCGCCCGAATTTACTTTTATATCTCTGCCGGTAGTAAACGCCACCCGATGGGCGTCAAGACGACCGAAAAAATAGTCTTTTTTCTCGGGATGTTTAATAGCTTCTGAAATATCGACCGGCACCCAGCCCCGGCCTTCCACATAAAATTCTGCCCAGCAGTGATAACCGGGAATCTGTGCCCTTTTCTTATCTTGTGGCAGCGGAAAACCCATGATGAACCGACTGGGAATATCCAGAGAACGAGCCATTCCGATAAAAAGTGAATGAATGTCGGTGCAGTTACCTTTGCGGGACTCGCAGGCATAAAGAGCATCACCATGGCCCCAGCCGATACCGCTTTTGTCGTATTTCATCGTTTCAAAGAGATGATAATACAGCGCTTCTATCTTCTGGGAGGTTGTCATAGAACCGTTTACAACCTGTTTAGCTTCCGCTTCAACAGGTCCGTCAATGGGAACTAAAATATCCGGCAACAGATATCTTGTTAAATCGGGAGTGTCAATTGAAGCCGCGTATGGTATTTGGTTCCAACCATCCTGCTCGTAGCGTATGACATTAATATCCACGGTTATTTCTAAGTCTTCGGGGACATGTTCTCCTGATGAAAAGCGCAAAATACGGTTGCCGTATTCCGGTTCGACATCTATCTGATAGGGCAATTCGGAACTTATCTTATAGTCCAGAACTTTCTGGTAGCCATTGTCAATCGGCAGCGGTAACCAGATCTCGACAGATTTCGAGCCATCGGGGATTTTGTCGATATTCAGTTTATAAGTAAAAGTGAAGTTTAGCTCTGTGTCGACCGTGTTCCCCGGACTTTCGGGTACACCGAACAGGACAACTAAACTTGCCACCGTCACGACCAACGGTAAACCAATCAGAAATTTCCTAAAATTATTCATAGCTATACGTGCACACAGATATTTCTAATTGGCAAGAATCAAGTTATGTTTAAAACAGTTATTAAAACTTATTTTCTGTTCCAGACGCCATCTTTCTCGAACCAACTGTAGCGAGCCTTGCCGTCTTCTTTATGAATCATTATTTCCGTGACTGCCAATTCGCCGTCCTTTGATTCCATAAA
Organism: Candidatus Zixiibacteriota bacterium; assembly: GCA_022562075.1. GTDB lineage: Bacteria > Zixibacteria > MSB-5A5 > GN15 > FEB-12 > JACZWU01. The sequence continues at coordinate 1,492 of JADFPZ010000265.1, forward strand.
GAAATCCAGGTCATACATTTTCCCGCTGGCACTCTTGAAATCAGAGCAGGCGAAAAAGAGATTATCACCCACTTGCGACAAACGTTCCTTGTGTACTTTGTCCAGAGTGAGCTGCAGCGCCTTTTTGGCGGATGCGTCGTAGCATAAAAAGAAGCCGCCTTTGAGTTTGGCATCGGAGCTGATAAAGGTGGTAATAGCCTGGGACATCTGGTCTATTGTAACTGCGCCGGCCTTAGCTTTTGTTGGTTTTTCGGCTTGTGCCTTCTTAACTTTCTTAGCTTTGGTAGGATGTTCTGTCGGGTGCTCCTGGGCATAAACAGCGGGCGCAGACAGCAATCCAAAAGCTACTGCCGTAATTACTACCAGCAGTCCAAACGATTTTGTCTTTTCAAACATTTAAACCTCCTTGAAGTTGACTTTTCTCGGATCGTCCGCCAATATCTTGAGTAAAAGCAATTAGATCCTCGGACTCACCATATGAAGCATTAAACAGCTTTAGCTGTAATCAAGTTCCAATAAATCAAGAAAGTAAATGATTTCCAACAAGAAATTCGCGGTTAGGATATACCGTTGCCGTACAATAAGTTGAATTGCTGGCTGGGCGGGCACTATGCGATGACATTTAATCTTTATCGATTTCACCGAATTTGGAAATATTGAAGCCATCTGATTCACCTTTTGGGAATGCTCAAGGATTTCCAGTCAGCCCCTCTAAAATGTCTGGCCAGATAAACTATCTGCCCGACATGATAGGCGCAGTGCGTCAGCTGGCGGTTGATAGCTTCCAAAACTGTATTCGCTTCGCCCCGGATGTAAATTGTCTTTTCCAAATCTTCCGGTTTCAATGGTTCGATAGCTTCAAAACATAATTGCCAGCCTTCTTGCCACTTTTGCATCAGGGACTTTTTAGAATCGCTGTCGTAGATTTCAAACTCTGTGTCGCGGTGGCGGTCATCTTTTTCGCCGTCTGAAGTCAGGAAATCTCTCCAGCGTGAGCGCATATTGCCGCCCATATGTTTGACAATTATGGCGAGGCTGTTATCTACGACAGATAGTTCCGTGAAGAAATCTTCATCGTTGACTTGCGCCATCGCCTTCTCCCCCATTTCTTTGTATTTTCGGA
>JADFPZ010000056.1 GCA_022562075.1 Candidatus Zixiibacteriota bacterium
TGATAAGAAGATAGGCCGCAAGAAGAAGCAGTTTAAGCTGCGCGACTGGCTTATCTCACGGCAGCGCTATTGGGGCTGCCCCATACCTATTATTCATTGCCAGAAGTGCGGGGAAATAGCCGTACCAGAGAATCAGCTGCCGGTAATCTTGCCTGATGTTGAAAATTTTATGCCCAAGGGGAGATCGCCCCTTGAAGATGTCCCTGAGTTCGTCAATACCAAATGCCCCAAATGCGGGGGAGAGGCCAGACGTGATGCCGACACCATGGATACTTTTGTATGCTCGTCATGGTACTATCTGCGCTATCTCGACGCCAAAAACGATAGGGCGCCATTTGATAAAGAAAAAGCCGATAGCTGGCTGCCGATAGACTTGTACATAGGCGGCATCACCCACGCTACCGGGCATCTGATATATTTCAGGTTCTTTCAGAAATTCCTCAAAGATATCGGCTGGTCAAATTTCGAGGAGCCGGCCATAAAGATGTTCAACCATGGCATGGTCTCGGATTCGAGCGGCGAGGTGATGTCCAAATCCAAAGGCAATGTCGTCTCGCCTATAGCCTTGATGGACCAGCGCGGGGTGGATGTCACCCGTCTGGCCATGTTTTTTACGGCACCCAGCGCCAAAGAAGTGCTCTGGTCTGATAACAGCCTGACGGGAGTAGAGAAATTCGTGCTTAATAAGCTCTGCCCTCTATACGAAAAATTCCTGAACTCTGGCTGTGACTTAAAGCAACAGTTTAAGAAGTCCGATCTTTCTGACAATGACTGGAAATTGTACCTGAAGCTTAATCAGACTATCAAAAGAGTTTCTGAATCATACGGGCAGCTTCATTTTAATACTGCTATTTCGGCTCTTATGGAGCTTATCAGAGACTACGAGCAGTCTCAGCTTAAATCCAGTGAGTTAAACGATTACATTATAGTTAAGGCCGTACAGCTAATAGCTCCAATGGCGCCGCATCTGGCCGAAGAATTATGGCAGCAGTTTGGATTTGCAGATGATGGCTCGATTTTCAAGTCTGATTGGCCGGAGTTTGACCCTGAGGCCATAACTTCTGATACGGTTGAAATCGCTGTCCAGATAAACGGCAAGCTCAGAGACACTATAATAGTGGCGGCTGATTGTGACCAGGAAACAGTCGAAAAGGCTGCTTTTGAGAGCAAAACAATCGTTTCCTATACAAATCAAGGGGAGATTAAGAAGATTATCTATGTGCCGGGGCGTATCCTTAATATAGTGGTGAAATAGTCTTTAATCTCTACAGTTAAGCCTCAAGAAGACCCCTCTCGAACTGCCTGCTATTTAAGCATTTGCTATAAGTTAACATAATATATCTTATGGGACGTTGGAACTTATCTGTTTGCTTAGAATGTGTCACCCTTCCGTTTCGCTCAGGACAACGCAGGCTCAGGATGACTAAAATTATCTATATGAAATAGTGATAAAACGATTCGTGTTGTGGGCGGCAGATTCCTTCATCTGCCCCAGCTTCAATACAATCAACTTACTCCCACCGTTCGACTCCGCTTCGGGACTTTATCCGCTCACCATAACTCCCGCTATCTTTCGAATTTGTGCGTAAGGGTTGAATATATTCAACCCCTACATATAAATCTGTTTATAGCCCCAGTCGATGAGTTTGCGGATTTCGCGGAAGCGGAGTTTGTCACCCGGGACGCCAAGAACCACGGCCGTCAGCCTCTCCCCTGATTTGTCCTGTACTAAAGTCCCCAGGCAGTAATCAGCGGCCCGGATATAGCCGGTCTTGCCGGTCAGGACGTCGTAGCGCGAGAGAACGATCAGATTGGTGTTGGCCATCTGAAGGTACTTGCCTTTATGATTCTGAATAGGAATGCGGCGTTTTCTGGCGGAGGTTATTTCTACAAGTTTGGGGTAATTGAAGACGTAATGAATAATTTTGGCGACCTCGTGGGCCGTCGAGACATTTCGTTTATCCAAACCGGTCGGCTCTATGAATAATGTTTTCTTGAGACCAAGGGATCTGACTTTTATGTTCATTTCCACAGCAAGAGCATCACTCGAACCCGAGGTTGCCCTGGCCAGCGCCCGCATAGCCCGGTTATCAGAGTTCATAAGCGCAGCAACCAGTAAATCTTCAAGTGTCAGTTCGTAGCCGATTTTCAGCCGCGATTTTGATGACCTGCGGGCGTCACTTTTGATAATCTTTTCAGTTTGTTTTAAGTCAATGCCTTTGTCGAGAATAACCATCGCTGCCACAAGTTTGGTAATCGAGGCAATCGGCCTGACTTCATTGGCGTTTTTGGCATAAAGGACCTGTCCGTTTTTGTAATTGACAAGTATGGCAGATTTTAGATTTAAGTACGGCCCTTTCTTTTTGGCGGTATCAAAATCAAAATGATAAGTTGGGTTGTCCGAAGCCAGCAGCTCGGCATTACCGACTTCTAAAATATGCACAGTATTTGCTGTAAAAAAGACAAAGGCTGCCAGCAGCAGCAAAACTTTGGGGAATGAACTTTTTCTAATCACTTTAGTACCTCACCCACTTAATTATTTCTGGAAGTGTCGGACGTTTGCCATACATCAGGATGCCTATACGAAATATTCTGGACGAGAGCCAGATCACAAAGAAAGTAGCCACGACAAGTAAAACAAAAGAGAGTATTGCTTCACCCAATATTCCAGAGAAAAATGAATATTCGGTTACGCTTGGGGCTACAAAGATAATTCGCATCATCATCAGGGTTGGCGCAAAAAACGGAATCATAGAAAGTGTCCGCGCCATTGTTGAATTTGGCTCCTGTATAACTGCTATCCCAATTACGAACGGTACTACTAATAGCATTGTAAGCGGCATGACAAAGTTCTGCGCTTCTTTTTCGCTGTTGACAATAGAGCCCAAGAGAGCAAACAAAGTAGCAAACATTAGATAGCCAAAAATCAGAAATAAGCAGAAAAACGTCAGTACCACCGGATTAAAAACTATTTTCGCTATTCCCGGATCAATCGCAACAGCAAAGGCTCCGCTTCCGAAATACAGCGCTGCCCCCATCAATATCCAGATAAATAATTGAGTAAGTGTGGCTCCTCCCAACCCGAATACTTTTCCCAACATAAGTTGAAAGGGGGTAATGGAGGAAACCAGCACTTCCATAATCCGAGATGTCTTTTCTTCGATAACTGAGCGCATTATGACCTGGCCGTAGCCTATTATGACAAACATTATCAGTGAAATGAAAATCATCGAAGCAAAATATTTTGTTTCGAAATCAACTGAGTCTCCCTGGGCATCTCTTCGGGGCAGGTCAACGCGCCGGGTTAAGGCTAGAACAGAATCAACTCCCAGATTAATATTGGATTTCTTGAGTCTCATCGTTGCAGCGATATGTGAAATAACTTTTTCAAAACGTGAAATAGTTCTGAAACTTTCAGAATTAGTGACCAGAGCCATGTTGCTGTCGGCCTCTTCTATGCCCGGTTTGAAAATGAGAAAGTATTTTATCTCTTCGTCATTCAATGCTTTCGTCAATGAATCAACAGAAGAGACAAATGCTTCGCTGTCGCCTGGCGTGATTATAAAAATATTGTCAATCTCATAGTAGGGGGTTTCGCCGTCATCGAGCTTGTAGCGCTTTAGTGCAGACTTAAACTCTTCTCCAACACCTGCACCACTCTGGTCCACGACTCCCAGAAACTGGGTTGAACTGGCCGATTTAGTAGCCAGAAGAGCCGGCAGAATACCAAAGGCGGCCATCAGCAGAGGAATTAAGAATATGCTGATGATAAAAGATTTTTTCTTAACGACTTGCGCGTATTCACACTTTATAACAACCCAAATTTTAGACATTCGCCGCTCCTGCCTCGTCTTCCAGTTCTTTTGGGTCAACTTTGGCCGTGCTGATAAAAATCTCATAAAGTGACGGCTCAGCAATCTCAAACCGGCGGACTTCAACTTTCTCTACCAGTTTACTTAAGATTAGCTGAGTGTTGGCGTTTTCGGCCAGTTTTATTTCCAGATAGTTACTGTACTCGGTTAGACTGGCCACTCCCGGAAGCTCACTAATAAACGAACCGTCTCCCTTGATTTCAACATGAAGCGAGTTCTTGCCAAACTGCGACTTGATTTCGCTCATTGTTCCATCTAAAACTTTTGTGCCGTTTAATATCATGCAGATATTATCGCAAAGTTTTTCGGCCTGTTCCATCACGTGGGTAGAAAATAGAATCGTCTTCCCTTCCCTTTTTAAGTCCATCAGAATTCCTTTAATGAGTTCTACATTTATCGGGTCAAGCCCTGAAAACAGTTCGTCAAGAATTATGATGTCGGGTTCATGGATTATTGTTGTAATAAACTGAAGTTTCTGCTGCATTCCTTTGGAGAGCTCTTCAACTTTCTGGTCGATATATTCAATCAAGCCCATCTTCTCCAGCCAGGGGCTGATTCTGCCTGCGGTTGTTTTACGCGGACAACCTTTTAGCTCGGCCATGTAAGTGATGACTTGACGCAGAGTCATTTTTTTGTACAAGCCTCGCTCTTCGGGCAGGTAACCGACACGTTCCAGAAACGAGATGTCGGCTTTCTTGCCGTCGAACATAATATTGCCGCTGTCCGGGGCAATGATATTCATTATCATTCTGATGGTAGTGGTCTTGCCTGCCCCATTGGGACCTATAATACCGTAGATAACACCCCGTGGTACCGAAAGTGAAAGTCTGTCAACAGCAACTTTTTGGTCGTAAACTTTACGTATATTTTCAAGTTCTAAATGCATTTTCTTCCAATTTTCTTAGATATTCATAAACGAAGCTCTATTGTAATGAATCAACTAAAACTAGGATTGAGATTGCTTCGTAGTCCCGAGTAAGTTCGGGGAGTGGTAATCTCAAGTTGTAAATTGGCAGAACCACTAAAGGGCCATGGTGCCCTACATTTAACTGCCCTACTGTAAATTATGAGCTTTAGACAGAATGTCCCAGCCATCTGCCGCGCCGGTAATATAAGTAGAAGATGAAAGAGCTTATGGCAAGGGCGGCGACAATTGTCCACCAGATAATCGTAACACCAAACCCAAAATGCTGGGTGAAGAAATAAATCGGGATGACTTCGAGCACCCAGGAATTAATCATATTTATTACCATAGCCGGACTGTTTAATCCTACCGCCATGTGGATTTCAGATATCATCAGAAATGCCCCAAAAAATGGAAAACCGACAGCATATATCTTTAGCATAACTGTCCCGACCGCTATTGTATCCTGATTACTAAAAAACATTTTCATAGTTCCTTCGGCGAAGAAAAACACAGCTAGTCCAAACAGAGTCATTATTCCTATGCCCAGATAGATCGACTGAACCGCTGTTTGCTTGGCGCGCTCGGTTTTGCCGCTACCCAGAGTTTGACCGATTAAAGCAGACAACCCCATGCCGATTCCAACCAGAATCATTACACCTGTCTCTGTTATGAGATTTCCTACACCATAGGCAGCTACTACGCTTGTTCCAAAAGTTGCCACAATTGGCACGATTATCAGTCTGGCACCGGAGAAGGAAAAATCGCCGAGCCAGGCCGGAATGCCGATTTTAACTATCGTCCACATCGAACTGACTGAGACACTTAGTTTTCCTCGCAGATGAAGTTTGATATTGGCGAAGTCGCCATAGAGTATTATCAGCCCTGCCAGCAGTGTAACGAAAATACTTATGAATGAGGCTACGGCGGCACCCTTTACTCCCATGGCCGGAAAACCGGCATAGCCAAAAATGAAAAGCGGGTCAAGAATCATGTTCAGTGCATTCGAAGCAAGCATCAGAGTCATGGCCTGGTTCGGATTGGCGACACCTCTAAGAGCAGTAAATATTGTATAGACCGCAAAATTAAAGGCTAACCCGACAAGCATTATCTGTCCGTAATCAAAGCCCAGCTCCAGAGCCTCACCTTCTGCTCCCAGGAGAACAAGAATAGGACGAAGCAAAACCAGGCCGAGGCCGCCAAATAGGAATCCGAAAAAAAGTTTTAGGATTAGCGACTCTTTAATGGCCTTTTCGGCGGCGTCATAAGCTTTCTCACCGTACCTGCGGGAAATTATGGCAACCGAACCCGGGCCAACCAGCATATTAAATGAGAATAACAACCAGAGGATTGTACCAAAAAATGTAAGCCCTGCTACAGCATTTTCTCCTTCGGGAAGTTGCGAAACCCACCAGGTGTCAACTATGCGGTAGATGTTGGCGGTCAGAAAACCAAACATCGACGGCAGACCCATTTTGAGAATGGCAGTAAGAATGGAGCCTTCGGTGTAGTCGGCGCGTTTTTTCTCCGGGATGTCAGGCATATAGTCTGGCTATAATAGGGCAATCTGATTCAGAACACAAATCACAAAGATCGTTGACAAAAAGAAACCGCTGAGGTTTCATTAACTTTTGATTTTAATTATGATATCGTGGCTATCTCAAAGCGTCAGGACCACACCTTAGAGGCGGCATCCTGACCTGCAGGGATGCCACCTTATATCTATGGCAGAACCGTTAAAGGGCCATGGTGCCCTACATCTTTTTCGTCACCCTGAGCGGACAAGGTCCCGAAGCTTAGTCGAGGGAGTCGAAGGGTCGACGAGCGATGCAATTTCTTATAGCGCCGAATAGATTTCGTTCACTTTGTCCCAGTTGATAATGTTAAAAAATGATGCAATATAATCCGGGCGACGGTTCTGATATTTTAAGTAATAGGCATGCTCCCAGACATCGAGTCCAATAAGCGGGGTCTTCCCTATCGTCAGGGGCGAATCTTGATTGGCAGTCGACATAATTTCCAGCTTGCCGCCGTTTGAAACTAACCAGGCCCAGCCGGATCCAAAACGGGTAGCTGCTGCTGTTGAGAACTGAGATTTGAAATCATCAAGTCCGCCGAGCTCAGAGTTTATAGCATCGGCTACCGCCCCACCGTATGCTACGTCTTTTTTCATTATTTCCCAAAAGAAGCAATGATTAACAAAACCGCCTCCATTGTTGCGAACAGCAGTGCGGATATTTTCAGGGACGGTGTCAAGATTTGTGATCAGCTCTTCGGCAGATTTTCCTGCTACAGAAGGCTCACTATCTACTGCGGCGTTGAATTTATCGGTATAGGCCTGATGGTGCTTGGTGTGATGGATTTCCATCGTTTTGGCGTCGATATACGGCTCGAGCGCATCATATCCGTATGGTAAACTTGGCAAAGTTGCCGGCATTTCCTAGCTCCTTTTGGTTAAAGTGTCTATTACTGATTGAACTGTATAGCTAACTAAATAGGCTTGAAAAGTCAAATGTTCCAGGGGGATTAATAAGTGGTGGGGGGAGGATTTGAACCTCCGAAGGCTACGCCGACAGATTTACAGTCTGTTCCCTTTGACCACTCGGGAACCCCACCAATCAATAAAAAGTTGAACGGCAATTATAGCCAAGAGACGGTATAAAAGCAACCCTAATTGAAACCGGCTTGGTGGTGGTCTTAAAAATAGCTAATCAGACCAGCTCTTTGGCCCGATTCAGATCTTTTTCGTTAGAGTCACTGACTCGGGGATCCCCTAAAGTCGTGCCCGGTACTAATTCCCTTTCAGAGACAACAGCATCAAGCAGCCAGAGGTAGTCATCAGCCAGCCTTTTTCTTGAGGCATTCGCCAGAGCAAAAGCATAGCCGCTCTGCCCCATCTGAAGACGAAGCTCTTCATCTTTTTGCAGATGTTCTATTTCGGCGGCAAGTTCGTCTGAATCTTCGGGCGTGATACCGATACCGGCACCGGCAGATTCTACCAGCCGCCGTGATTCGCCGTTAGTAGCAATCAGCATCGGTTTGCGGGCGGCCATAATTTCGTAAATTTTACTGGGGATATTTCTGGTAAACAGGTCAGCTTTTCTGAGAGGCACCAAGAACAGGTCGGTGGCCGCATAAAAATCGGGAATGCGGCTGCGGTCTATCTGGTCATGGAATAATACATTGTTCAGGTTTTCTCTTTTTTTACGCTTGACGAGTTTTTTCTTTTCAGCGCCATCACCAACGAAAAGAAACTGAATACGATTGTTATTTTTCAATTTTGAAGCAGCATCAAGAACCGTATCTAAGCGATGCGCCATGCCGTGGGTACCGACATAACTGACTACAAACTTATCATCTATCTTGAGCTGCTTTCTGACGGAACTGCTGCCGTTTGTGTTCTGGAAGTGATCAATATCTACGCCATTGGGTACCAAGGCCAGTTTTTCCGCAGGTATTCCCCGTTTGATAAGAGTATCAATTGTCCCCTGCGCTACGGCAACAACCAGATCGGCTTTGCGGTATAGAAACATCTCGATTGCTTCAAGCATTTTGATTACGAATTTATTTTTGACAGCGCCAACGGCTACGATTTCTTCCGGCCACAAATCACGTACTTCAAATATGAACTTACAGCGTTTAATACGGCTGATAACATATCCTGCTACGGCTACAAAAAACTGCGGCGAGGTTGCTATTAAAATATCCGGCTTACCGACAGACGGTGTACCCAGAACAATAGCCGACGACATAAACGACAGATAATTTAGAATCCTTTTGACAAAGCCCCTATTTGGTGCAGCATAAAGATATGTTCGGATTACTTTAATTCTGGCGTGCTTCTCTTTGGCTTTGATTAAACCTCTATACTCTTCCGGAACTACGCCAGCCGGATGATTTGGGAAACCGGTCAAGACAGTAACATCATGACCGCTCTCACTCCAGTACCTGGCCATTTCAGAAACGCGCACGGCCGGTGCGTTTACTTCGGGCGGGAAATAATGCGATATATATAATATCTTCAGCCTTTCATCCATTGTGATGTCCCCTTTTCCAATGCTGTTATAATCTCAAATGTTGTCCGAGTAGTTGTAACTATTTCATCGAAAGGTATCGGCGAGTTGTTTTGTGTGGTCAGTGAATCAGCCCAGGCTTTGAGCATATCTTTGTGCCCTTTGTCCTGTGACTTTTTCTTGTCTATTGTCAGTCCTTTGCTGTCGGCAATAGTCAATGTCCTGAAATCGTCCATCTGCATAGCAACACCGCCGCCAAAAACTTCCAGATACTCTTTTGATATCATCTTATTGCCAGAGGCGACATAGTTGATCGTTCCTACTGAGCCATTTGCGAAGCGAAGCATTATCTGAAGGTTGTCGTCATTTCTAAAGCGACTGTCGGGCATACTGAGTGAATCAGCGCTGACTTTTATCGGAGCCGACCCGGCCAGATAGCTAAGCAAATCTACAAAGTGACAGACTTCGCCGATAATACGTCCGCCGCCGGATTCCTCGTCCTGAATCCAGCTATTTTCGGGAATAAAACCGGCGTTGATACGGTAATGCATCGAGACAGGATATTTCAACTGTGTTGTCAGGCATTTCATCTTCTGAACAAGCGGCGCGAAGCGGCGGTTAAAGCCGACCATAAGAGGCACCGGATTGTCATTGTAAGTTTTGATAATATCTGCCAGCTCCTGCTGATTCATACATAGCGGTTTCTCTACAAAGACGGCTTTGTTGTTTTGAATCGCTTTGGTGACATGTTCAGCATGCTGATTGTGACGGTTAGCGATGAAAAGAGTGTTAATGCTGTTATCGTTAATCATTTCATCGAAAGTCGAAACGGCCTTTTTAAATCCGAACATCTCAGCGCTATTTGCCGCCGAAACTCCCGAACCTGACATGATTGCCACCCGTTCATATTTGTCAACGCTTTTGACAATCGGAAGCAGCACTCCCGAAGCAAAGCCTCCGGCGCCGACAAACCCAACGCCAACTTTGCCATTGGAAATTGCCGCAGTGGTTGGAACTGTCTTGATAGTCGCTTCTGTTGTAGTCGCTCTCTTATTAGTTTTAGAATATTTTAAAACTACTCCCAGAACTGTTTCGGTTGAGTTCCCGGAGACAAGTTCATAAGCTGCTTTGGCCTCGGTAGTATCATATCTGTGAGTTATCAAACTCTTAATGTCTATTTTGCCGGTTGAAATTAGATCCAAAAACGCTCTCATATTTCTGTTTTCGGTCCAGCGGACATACCCGAAAGGATAGTCCTGCCCGCCTTCTTCATAGGCGTAATCATAACGCCCCGGCCCATAGGAGCGGGACATCAGAATTTCCAGTTCTTTTTCATAATAGGACTTGCGGGGAATATCCATTTTTACCGCACCGACTACGACCACTTTTCCTTTTTCGCGACAAATTTCTCCGGCTAATTCAATCGGACCTGCTGTGTTACTGGCGGCAGTGATTATTACGGAATCGGCTCCCTTGCCGGCAGTCATATCGAGCAGCTTTCCGGCAGTTGTGCTGTCAGAAAGCAAAGCAGAAATTGCACCAGATGTTTCAGCCAGTTCAAGTTTGCTGTTATCAATATCTATGCCTATAACTCGGCAGCCTGAGGCAGAAAGCAGCATGCAGGCTATCTGTCCCAAAAGGCCAAGACCTATAACAGCTACTGTTTCTCCAAGTTTATTATCTGCAATTCGAACTCCCTGAAGTGCGATCGCGCCGAGCGTAACAAAACTGGCTTCTTCGAAAATTACGTTTTCAGGGATTTTAACAGCTAAGTTTCCCGGAACAAAAATAGTTTCGGCGTGGCAGGCATAGCCAAAACCGGCACAAGCGACCCTGTCTCCTACTGCAAAGCGGTCTACAGCTGAGTGAACTTCGCTGACCACTCCGGCCGAACTATAACCAAGAGGTGTAGGGGTGTTAAGCCTGCCCATAACTTTATTATAAGTTGTCGCCAAGCCCTCGGTCTTAACTTTATTAAGCACCTGACGAACCAAGTCCGGGCGCTGTCTGGCCTTCCCCAGAAGTGACATCTGCGACAGCTCTATCATCTGTCTTTCAGTACCTACCGAGATTAGTGAAGCGTGATTATTGACAATCAGCCCTTTACCTTTCATTTGAGGTGTTGGGACTTCTACAAGAGTCGGATTCTTGGCGCGGTTATACTGAAGAACTTGTTTCAATTCTTTCCCCTATTCTAACGTGCGATATAACCGGCCGGCGCTTGCCTTCCGAATTGCGCTCGAATTCTTTGTTTATGGTTAATTTTATTTTCATTCTCTTGCCTAAGCGAAGTTTTAACTCGTTTAGAATTTGATCTTTTTCATCAGCGTCTAAGTTTTGCGATTTTACTCTAATTTCTACCTCGTTTAGATTCCATTGTATAAGCTGAAATCTCTGTACTGCCGGAATCTCACGAAACATGCTGTAGAAATTGACCGAAGGAATCTGAAGGCCATCAGAAGTAATTATACTTTCGTCTTCCTGGTTTAGTAAATCCGCTTCAGGCATCTTTCCATGCTGTTTAGACTTATAATCATCATATGAATGAATTATTATTGTCTCTTGCATCTCCAAGGCCCTCTTTGTCTCAAGAAACAGCAATCCGGTATTCCAAATATGAGCAATGGATGTTTCACGGTTGTAGGGCATGTCCTCAAGCACATTTTCTGCAGCTGTGACAATACTTTTTGAATGCCCATGATCTCTGTAAAAGTTCACATATTTTTTCTTTTTATCAATAACGTTAATTTCCATCGTCTTAAAATCATCCATTGCAATCATAGTGTTTCCCTTATAGGCCGTGAATCTTTCCTTGACGCCTTCAAATGCATGCCCTTTAGCTGAAAAAGAAATAACGGCCACAGTACTGTCATTAAACACAAACGACACAGCTACATCCGTATCACTTTTTTCTGCACGTGCAGGTATAATCTTAATCGGAAAAGCTTCTGCAACGGGCACTAACCTCAAAACGAAATCCGTCCAGTGACATAAATTCCCCAAAATCCGGCCACCTTCTTCTTTTCGGTGATACCAATGGTCCGGCTCCAGGTCATGGCCTGCAATAAACCAGTTGTAAATGCCCGGCCCCGTTTCTTTGTCGAGATAATTTCGAATTGTCTCACCAAATCGGCTGAACGGCCGGTTGAAACCAAGAAAAACTTTACTCTTAGTTGTCTCCATCGTATTTACCAGCCTGACCAGTTGTTCTTTTGAAACTACATGTGGTTTCTCAATGTAAACATGCTTCCCCTTTTGGAGCGCCTGGATAGCGTATTCTGCATGCGAAGAATGGTAAGATGCAATATAGAGCATCTGAACTTTGTCATCATTGATAACATCCGCCGCACAGGTCGTATAGTTGGGAATCTTGTAGTAGGAGCTCATGGAAGCTGCTCTATTGATATCAACATCTATGCACGAAGCGATCACCCGGCCAAACCTTTTTCGCAGAAAGTATCCGATAGTTGTAAACGCAAAATTGCCACAGCCTATGAGACCCACGAAAGCTTTCCCGCCGGGTCGAGCGGACTTCTTCGGGAGGGTCTCGTATTGCTTTCTGGCATGCAGCTGACCTAAGATCTTCATGTATGTCCGTGAAATCCCGTATAGAGATACATACCTCAGGACCTTTTTGATTTTGAATAGCGTTGATTGTTTTAAGTAATCCATATTTGCTACTCCTTCTATCTCCGATAAGTTCTACAATTTTGAGATGTTATTCGATATATTCTTACTACCAAAGGGTGTACTGCAGTGACTGATTGTCATTAAGAGTGTCCTCGGAAAGACTGTGTTAAATTATGCATGCGACCACCTAAGCCCATTAAGTTCTTGCTCCATAAGCATTTTTAAGTTCCGAAACCAAATCTTCATTGTTTTGACTATCGAACGCGTCAGGATATTGCGGCAATTGCATATCTCTTCT